>JAKAKQ010000081.1 GCA_021813425.1 Nitrospirota bacterium | reverse complement strand
ACCGCGGGTCTGATACTGCTGATTGCGAGTGTGCCCGTGTCCTCTTTGCTCAAAATGACATCGGGCTGTACATCAGAAGTCCTGACAAGGGAAAATTCATAATACAATTCCGTTTTGACTTTATCACTTATCTTTCTTTCAAGAGCAGCTGCCAGAGAATATCTGTCAAGTCTGTACCTTGTATTTTTATCAGCTATGTTTATCACTTTTTTATTCTCGTGCAGGAAAAATACCCTCAACGGTAGGGGTTTCCCAAGAAACCAGGGTTCGTAATACTGGAGGATAAATCTTCTTTCGAGCGAACTGATCTCCGCCCGTAACAGTCCCTGTCTGTTCTTCCCCCACAGATTCCTGTAGCTTAATTCAATATAACTCCTGAAGCTCTCGTATTCGGCATAGCCAAAGCCGAATTCAACAGAACCTGCATTCCCTTCTTTCACCTTTATCAGAATATCCTTTTTATCCCCTTCTCCATCAACAGCCTCGATCTCGACATCAGTGAACAATCCTAACTTGTAAAGTCTCTGACGTTCTTCAGAAAGGGTGCGCAGGTTATACGGCTGTCCTTCTTTGTGAAGAAGTTCCCGCCTGATCACTTCATATTTTGTATCCCTGTTGCCTGTAATAATGGTCTTGCCGAACAATCTCTTCTTGTCAGCAGTCACGCTGAAAATAACAGATGCCTTGTAATTCTCAACGCTTCTGGTCACTGTCACATCGATGCTCGTATAACCGTAACTACTATAGAATTCCAGGATCCTGAACCTTGCATCCGAGATATCGATTTCATTATACGGATCTCCGGGTTTGATCCCCAGAACCGACATGAGTCTGCTCTTCATCTCGGGATCAGACACATTTATTTCAACAGATGCGATCTCTGTCTTCTTCCCCTCGTCTATATTTACTACAAGTTCAGCAGTATTTGATTCCTTATCTATCTTCGTTTCTATCTCCCTGATATCGACATCAAGATACCCGAGTGCGCCGTAAAATTCTTTTAAGGACTCCCTGTCTTTTGCTGTAAAATCAGGGTCAAAGATATCGCCTTCCTTCAGGAACATAACATCCTTCAGTCTCTTATGAGGCAGAGCAACCCCGTTGAAATTAATAGACTTTATCTTTACCCTTTCACCCTCGAATATAAAAAAGGAAATATCTATATTCTTTTCATCCAAGTTTATTACAGGTGCGATCTGAGCAGTCGGATAACCCTCCCTGTGATATAAAAAAAGCATCCTGCTGATCGCCTCTTCTACCGCCTCATCATTGAATGTTTCGATCTCAAAAAAAGGCACCTCCTTAAGAAGCTTACGGGTGGATATTATGTTGTTGCCTTCTGTCCTTACATTCAGCAGCCTGCCGGGATTTACTATTAGTTCCAGTTCTCCTTCTTTATAGGAATATGGTCCGATGGTCGGACTGAAATATCCCTGTTCTTTGTAATTTTCCTTTAGACGTCTGATTTCTTCCATTAATGCCTGCTGATTGTAAACATCTCCAACAGACAGTTTCATAATACTTTTTGCATCGCCTGCTGCTCCGGTTATCACTATCCTCTTTATTATGAGAGGGGGACCCGTATCTATATTCAGATATATATCCACTCTGTAAGGTTTCTTACTCCCGACGACTTTAACTTCAACCCTGGAATCGGGAAACCCGATGTATGCAAGAGTTTCCTTCATCTCCCTGACCGCTGTTTCGATCAGGTCGTATCTCATCACCTGACCCTCTTTCAGCAGAAAATTCTGTTTAATGACCTTTTCTGAAATACTGTGATCACCGGTGACATGAACCCTATCTAAAAAATCCTTCTCCCTTACGTTGATAATTACAGAAGGATTATCGCCGTCTGAAACCTCTACTGAAATGTCCTCAAATATTCCCTTTAAAAAAGCCCTTTTAATATCACTTCTGACCTTATCCCTGTCTATTAAACTGCCTTCCCTGAGATCGAAAACATCGAGCAGCTCCTGCTCCCCGATAGTCTGAAGCCCCCTTATCTCAATCCTGCCGGCAGTCAATGCCTCACAGGGAATCGAAAATAAAATAAAACAGAAAATGAATATAAGAGATAAAGATATTATCGATTTCTTGCCGATATCCGGTCGCTGATTGCTGATTGCTGACCGCTTACAGCCGGATGCTTTATAACTCCTTTTCATCTGAATTCAAACCTGAAACGTATATCTCCACCTACAATTCCTCTCTCGTCTCTCATCCCGACCAGAGACATGTTTTTACCCAGAAAATATTCAAGCTTTATTATCTGTTCTTCCTTTGATCCAAGTGTAGTTGTATAAGTCACAAATATCTTATCTCCCATAAGCCTCTTGGAAACCGTTACCCTGGGTTCAACAGTCCCCGAAGTTTTTGAGATATATGGATCGACCTGAAACCTGTCAAGTCCTGTTATTGACTTCAGTCTTTCCTCGATCACATCCTGAAGTTTACCGGTCACAAAAGAAGTGGCCTCGCCGGCGCCTATGCCGCCCTCAAGTCCCTTCCCCTTCATTTCACCGCCTGTCTGTCCAATCGTCAGGAGAGAAAGAATGTCAATCTCTTTAAGCGGCGGGCTGGAGGAAAGAGACATATTAAAATGATCCATCTGCCCCTCGAGGTTCATCTTTATCTTGTAACCCTTAACATTAGTTTCAGAGGCTATCTCCATAACGGGATTTATACGGTTGGGGTCGGCAAAGTCCGCACTTGCACGGATTATCCTGAATTCATTGTTCCTGAAATATACAGTCCCATCCTTTGTTTCGAGCCTGCCTAACAGGACCGGACGGTAAAGAGTGCCTCTCAGTACCATATCAGCGCTGACTGTTGCACGAGCAACGTTGTTGTCGATAAAGATATTATCCTTTCCAGACACTCTCACATTGAGTTCAGCCTTTTCAAGGCTGGATATCTCGGCCTTGAATTTCTCGGTCTTCTTTGTCTTCAGGAGCCAGCTCTTCCATTCTACCCTTTCCTTGTACCTTGCACGGTTTATCTTTATATCTCCTGAAACCATCTGGGACTCCAGGGTCCCCTTATAGAGGACATTCCCCCCGAAATTAACATTGAAGTCATTCGAGACCGAGGCTGTTATATTACTTAATTTGCTTTCGACATAGAATCTTTTAAATGAAAATTTCTTTAAAAGAAGGATCCCCGAGATCTCTATATCCCCTCCGCCTACCTTTCCTGAAAGATTCTGTAAAACTATCCTGTTTCTGTCCATGTAAAGGTATCCGTTTAAGGAACTGATTATATAGTGATAGTCCTTTAAACCGATAGAGCCGTTCGACAGGTTTAATCCTCCGTTTATGAACGGTGACTCCCAATCACCTGTAATAGACAGAACAAGACCGACATCTCCCTTTAATACACCTATCCTGCTCGAAAGACTCTTAAACGGAGAAAGCGCAGAACTTCCTTCAAGAACAATATCGTACTGTTTCCCTATCGCCATGCTCCCGCTTATATTCAGGGATGTACTGCCGCTCCTCATTGATATCCTGTTCATAGACAGCTGCCTGTCATTCAGGCTTAATCTGATCTCTTCTTCATTTGAGAAGCTGTAGCCGTACATCGAGAGCACAACATGTTTTATTACCGAGGAACCTTCAATATGCTTCTTATCTCCTTTAAGCAGCACTGTCCCGTTAAGATTTAATATAAGATCCTCGGGTATGTCCTTTAAAAATGGATTGACAAGAAAATCATACCTTCCTGTCTGGATCTCTATTTTCGCATCCCAGGGGATTTCCCTCTCGAGTCTGCCTTTTGCAGTCACGCTTATCTTATCGTTGATAAGATTTGCCTTCAGTGCAATGTCCTTGTCCTTTATAGAAGCGTTGAAGACCCCGCTCCCTACAGACCTGCCTTTCATCGTGCCGCCGATCATCCGCGCATTAAGCGTTATTGTCGGGTCTTCGAATGTTCCGTAACCTTCGGTTTTCAAACTGAATACGGCGTCTCCCGTCATATCCCTCCGGACAATGTCGCTCAGCATCAATTTATCAGAGTCGGCCTTATAGGAAAAACTCCCTTTGCTGTTAATACTGGCATCGGCATTTAACAAAGACCGGCCTCTTTTGATTTTCATATTCGCAAAATAGAGCTTTCTTTCCGAGTATCTGAACCCAAAGGAAGCGGAATCAAAAGGCACTCTGTACACATTCGCTTTTTCAACGACTGCATCACCGTTGACTTCCGGGTGTTCACCCGTTCCGGTAACCTTCAGTTCCGAGTTCAGCCTGCCGGCGCCGGTGAATTCCGGATAAAAGACCTTTGCAAATCTTTCAAGGTCTGCATTATCAAGTGAAACATTCAGCTTATATTCAGGGGCCGAAAGATCAAAAAGTTCCTTTGCATTCTTGAAATAAATATTGCCGCTCAGTTTATGCGTTTCGGCTTTTCCTTTAACAAGGATATCCCTTATATACAAAAGATCCTTCTTGTAGGCGACATCCGCATCGAGGATATCAGCTTCATATCCTTCGATAACAGGATTATACAGTTTTATGCTGCCGCTTATTAAAGGCTCTTCAAATGAACCTTTAATCTTCCCTTTAAATTCACCGGTGCCTTTCAGTTTCTCGTAATAAGGAAAACATATATCGTTGATGTCGCCTGTTTTCACATATCCTTCAAAACCAAGAGTTTTCTTATCAATATCCGCAAGGCCATCGGCGGTCATCTCGGACTTGCCTGTATTTATTTTAAGGTCTGCAAGGGTCAGTAAAGATCCATTAAGCGTATACTTTCCTGCAATATCCGATACCCTGCCGAGCACATCTTTTCCCTTCGATGTACTTTTATATTCAAACCATCCTCCCGGGTTGAATTCCGCTCCTGAAGTCTTTAATAACCCCTTAACCTTTCCCGGCTGGACGCCTGGATCCCATCCTATGAGTTTAAACACCGGTTTGCTGTCAGCGTCTGCAAATTCTATGTCAACAGTGAAAAAATTGACAACAGGCAGGCTTATAGAAGCCGATACCTTGGCGCGGCCGTTATAAAGCCTTCCGTCGCCGTCAAAAAATCTCATGGTCCCATCTGCATAAGAAACATTACATGTGAGGGAATCCACATCTACATCGAAGAGATTGCCTTTGTACAGGGATGCGGTTCCCTTTCCCTTAATATTTTTCAGAGGACCTTTAATTTCACCTTTGACATCCACAAGACCTTCAACCCGCTCTTCCACTTCGAGCAGTTCCATCAGGGTTTGAATATAGAACTTCCCGGCCAGCTTAAGGTCGACCGAAATCTCCTTATCCGCATAATTTATATCCCCCTCCGCATTTATCTTCCCGTCTCCGCTGCTGTCAAGACCGAACATCTCCTTTACAGTCTTTACAAACAGTTCTATGTCCGTCCTTAGATTCCCCTTATCTTCACTATATTCCCCGGAACCGGTTATCTTCGAGCCAGAAGAGCCGATGACAATTCTGTTTATCCGGATGACATCATCTTGTAATGTCAGATTGAGATCAGCATCACCTGTAAATTCCGGCCATCCTTCCTTTTTAACTTTTATTTTTTCTGCAGAGGCCTTGATCCTCTGTGTCTTTCCGAGAATCAATTCACCTTTAAGACCTGTTATCTCTGAGAGGCTTTCTGTATCTTCATCATAAAAACTAATATCTCCATTCTGTGTTTCAACTGAAAGAATCTTTACTTTTAACGCTGTAGCCCTTTCCTTATCGATATAGTTTCTGACATTTTCGATTATCCCGCTGATCTGTTCCCTGCTGGTTGTAATTTCATGATCTTTTATAACAAGCCTGCGTATCTGGATTTTTCTGCTAAAAAACCCTGCAAGGTCAATATACCCCTTAACCCTTTTTGCAAGAAGTATCTTTTCACCGTTCTCATCAAAAACCTTCAGGCCTTTTATTTCGACAAAAAGAGGGAAAATATTTATATAGATCTTCCGGGCGATAACGCTTCTTCCCGTCGCATTTTCTAATTCAGGCAGTATTGCCTTCTTAAGGGCATTTGATATATACGGTCCTCTCAGGACAAATATCGTAATGCCGAAAAATATCGCGAAGGCGATCAAATACTTCAGTTTTTTTATTCGCTTAATATAGTCCATAGATCTTTTAAAAGTTCCTGCGCAATGATATTGTTGACCTTATATTTGCCGGATCGTATATAAAAAACGTCCTGGGCAAGCCCTGCCTCAGTGTTAATCCTCGCCGAAACGATATCGATCCCTTTTTTATACATAATGTCCGATATATCATAAAGCAAGCCGAGCCTGTCGTGTGAAAATATCTCGATAATGCTGAATTCATCCGATGACTCATTATCGAGTTCTATGAAAACGTCAAAAAAACTTCCTGCTTTTTTGCTCCTTCTTACGACTGTAAGGGGTGCTCCATTAATAATGATGTTTCTTAACCCTTCTTCCAGATCCTGCTCTATCCCATCCCAAAAGATATCCTTCCAGTTTGAAATTGAAATTTTATCAATAACAATTCCATTCTTTCCAGTAAATATTCTGCCGTTTACAATATTCATGCCTTTAGAAGACAGGAGCCCGACAATCTTCGAGAAAAGTCCCGGCTGATCATTTGTGCTTATCACTATTTCGGCAACGCTGTCGGATATCCTGTCAATGCGAATTGAAAAACCGCTTTGTTTCATCTTTTGCACTAACCTGCAATCTTCCGGAATTTTTGCGCCGGTTGTTGAAAGCATGTATCTCTCCGGCATTTCATTTATAATATCTGTAATATCCTGCGCCTTGATTCCCTGTGAGAGACCCAGGATGTTCCTGATATATTCTGTCCTGCCTTCCTTTATCCCTGATAAATAATCCTTTGTACGTTCGTACAGTTCCTTGAGAAGATATAATTTCCACGAAGTGAGAAATCCGGGGTTTACTGCAGACATGTCGGCATATGTAATAAGATATATCGCATTCAGATTTTCCAGGTCTCCTACATTATCGGCAAAATGCGCAATCACCTCCATGTCGCTTATCTCTCTTCTTAAAGCGATTTTTGACATAAGAATATGGTTTTTCACAAGGAATTCGATCCTGAGTCTTTTCCTGCTGTCAAGGTTGAATCTCTCCATTATATTCTTGAGTCTTTTGTATCCCTCTTCTTCATGGTACCTTCCGGCAGCCTTGCCTATATCATGGAATAAAAGCGCCATGAAGAGTGTATCGACATTTTCCATTCCATCTATTATTGATTTGAATTGCTCAAGGCTTTTGTATCTTGTAGTCCTCAGGGTTTCGAGGTTTCTGACAGCAAGCAGGGTATGCTCATCAACAGTATACATATGATAGGGCTCGTGCACAACGAGCAGGCGCAATGCCCCGAACTCGGGTATAAACCTTCCGAGAACACCAGTCTCATGCATTTCCCTGAGTGTATCATAGACACGATCGCCCCTGAATATTTCCAGAAAATAATGAATGGCCGGAGAGGATCTCCTCGTCTTCCAGCTTATCCTGAGCAGGCTCGACTTTATATTCTCTTTCAAGGTCTCGCTGAATCTTCTGCCCGTCTTGGAATAAAGGTAAAAACCCTCCAGGATCTTGTCGGGATTTCCGGCAAAGATATTGTCTTTTATCGATACCAGATTACCTGCCGAGAGATAAAAATCATCTGTAATCCTTCTGGTGTTCATGTTTTTGACGACATTGATGTACGGCCTGCTGCATATAACCATAATCTTGCCTGATATATCCTTTATGATCTTGCTCTTAAGATAATAATAACGCATGAATCTTTCAGATGCCCTGAACTTCCTTGAATCTTTAAAGCCAAGACCGTTTGCCACATTCTTCTGATAGTCAAATGTAAGCACCTCATTTTTTCTTTCGGTCTCCAGATGGAGGCAGAACCTTGTCCTGAGCAAAAAATCATATGCAGCCATCAACCTCCTGAAATCATAAGGGGTCAGAAGTTTGGAAAACCCGGATATCTTTTCTGTCCTCAAGGCAACCTTTGAAAGCCAGTATGCAGTATGAACATCCCTAAGCCCCCCTTCCCCCTCCTTAATATTCGGTTCAAGCATAAATACTGAATCTCCGGAGCCGAGATGCCTTGTTTCCATCTCTTTCAGTTTTTCTCTTATAAAACTCTTTTGTTTCCTGTATGCGATCTCGGGATAAACATTTATCCTGAAGGAATTGTATAACTGACTGTCGCCTGCAACAAATCTCGTTTCAAGCAGGGAAGTCCGCGTTCTTATATCCTTGTTAGCCTCTTCGAGGCATTCCTCCGCGGTCCTGAAAGAGTGGCTTATCGCAAGTCCTGTATCCCAGAGTTTGTAAAGTAGCTGTTCCGCTGTCTCTGTATGTGTCCTGTCATCTGCAAAGAACATGATATCAACATCGGAAAAAGGCGCCATTTCCTCTCTTCCATATCCGCCTGTTGCTATAAGGGCGATATTAGCATTACCGTTATTGACAGAATTAAAAATATTCATTATAAGAGAGTCTATTTTCCGCGTGTACCTTTCAACGAGAAACCTGCCGCCGTACCCCTGTTCGAACAGGTCTTTCATCTCATTCAGGATTTCTTTATTCATATCTAAGAGCAACAATAGGATCGTATAAAGATGCCTTTCTCGCAGGGTAAACGCCAAAGAATATGCCTACCGATGCTGAGAAAAAAAACGCAAGGAGTACAGACCACAACGAGATCTGCGTCGGCAGAAATGTCAAAATATAAGGGAGTCCGATAGATACCATACTCCCGAGGAAGACGCCTCCAATGCCTCCTATCAGGCTCAGCGTAATGGATTCGGAAAGAAACTGGATAAGAATGTCCCTGTTCTTTGCTCCGAGGGCCTTTCGTATCCCTATCTCCCTTGTCCTCTCCCTGACGGAGACGAGCATTATGTTCATTATCCCTATCCCTCCGACGACAAGTGATATCGCTGCTATCCCTGCAAGCACAGCAGTCATTATATTCAGCACCTTGTTCATCACACCAAGCATCTCGTCCTGGCTCATGACTGTAAAGTCTTCCCTGCCCGCGTGTTTCTTTATGAGTATCTGTCTTATATCTTCAACGGCAGCATCTATTTCCTGGGAGCTTTTAACCTTGACAGTTATGTTGAACAGACTGTCAGTATCGAACAATTCCTGCGCTGCTGTAGTTGGAATAAAGACTATATCATCGAAATCAATCCCGAGCGTCACACCCTTTTTCTCCATTACCCCGATAACCCTGTATTTGCTGTTCCCTATGCTTACAAGTGAGCCAAGTGCGTTTTTGTCGCCGAAAAGATCCCTTTTTACTGTCCTGCCGAGTATGCATACCTTCCTCTTTGAATCCACATCTGATGCACTGATGAATCTGCCGGATTCCACAGTTAAATTCCTGATATCAAAATATGTTTCTGTCACTCCAACGACATTGTTATCCCTGTTCTGGTTAAGATATTTTATCTTGGACGATCCGAATATCAGCGGGACGGCATCAGCAATATGTCTTGAACGTTTCTTTATGATAAAGGCATCATCATAGACAAGTTTTCTGACGGTGCTCGCAGAGGGTGGATGAAAACCTCCCTTGGTGGAGGTCTTACCAGGAACAATAATCAGGATATTTGTACCCAGATTGCCCAGCTCCCTGTGTATGTAAGTTCTGGCGCCCTCACCTATTGAAACGAGCATGATAACAGAAGCAACCCCTATGATGACGCCGAGCATCGTTAGCATAGACCTTATTTTATTGCTCAGAAGCGCGTCCTTTGACAGCCTTAATGTCTCAATAACATCCACTGAAACAGACCCCGTCCTTTATAGTTATAATGCGCTTTGCATGCTCGGCTATATCCTTCTCATGCGTCACAAGGATTATGGTAACGCCTTCCCTGTTAAGCCTGTCAAAGATATCCATTATCTCCCTGCCTGAACGGCTGTCGAGATTGCCTGTTGGTTCATCTGCAAGCAATATTTTCGGATTATTTATAAGCGCCCTCGCTATTGCGGCCCTCTGCTGTTCCCCTCCTGAAAGTTCGCTTGGATTATGATCCGCCCTTTCTGCAAGCCCTATTTTCTGAAGTATCTCCATAGCCCTCTGTCTTCTGCTCTTTGCGTCCACGCCGCTGTAAAGTAAAGGCAGCTCAACATTCTTCCATGCAGAAAATCTCGGGAGCAGATTAAAACTCTGGAATACAAAGCCGATGTTTTTGTTCCTTACATCAGCCAGTTCATTGTCTGTCTTAGTCGAGACATCAACCCCTTCAAGCAGGTATTGTCCGGTTGTAGGCCTGTCAAGACATCCGAGTATATGGAGCAGTGTGGATTTTCCTGAACCGGACGGGCCCATTATGGCGACAAAATCCCCCTGTTGCACTTCAAGGTCAATACCCTTAAGCACTTCAATCGATATTTTTGGAAGCATATATGTCCTTCTTATCTGTTTAAGAACGATCATTTCCCGGGCTTTATAATTTTTACCCTCACGCCGTCCCTCAGTCCCGGCAGGTCAGGGTTTGTGATAATAACATCACCCTCTTTAACACCCTCTGTCACTTCAGTAAAGTTCCAGTTAAAATGTCCGGTTTTGACATTGGTCAATACAGCCTTTCCTCGCCTGTTGACATATACAAGCCTGACTTCGTTCTTCTCAATAATAGCCTGTGACGGTACAATAAGCGTGTCTTTAAATTTGTCAACTATAACCTCAACATCCGCGGACATCCCCGGCTTTATGTTGATCCCTTTATCAAGGGACCTGACCCTTATCTCGAATGTCCTTGCCTCCTGCTTGCCGCCAAGCACAACCGGAGAGATCATATAGACTTCGCCGTTGAACACCTTCCCGATATATGCGTCCATAGAAATATGGGCCGGCTGTCCAATGGTCAACTTTGCCACATCCGCTTCATCTATAAACGCTTCTATATAAAGTGAATCAGTTGATACAACAGAAGCGATAAGGGCTCCGACATTCACTGTCTCCCCGACTTTTACAGGTCTTGTAGTGATGATGCCTGAAATAGGAGTTCTCATAAATGAATAATCGAAGTTTATTTTCGCAAGAGAATATTCGCTCTGCGCCTGAACTACAGCAGCCTCCTGAGCCTTTATCTCCTCTTTCTTTGATTTTATCTGCTCCCTTGAAGCAACAGCTGAATCGTAATTTGACTTTGCGATATCATACTCCCTTTTGACTGAGTCGTATTCCAACTGTGAGATATATCCCTTTCCCTTCAGTTCATTAAACCTTTTAAGCCTGCTTTCAGTTTCATTCAGTATCGATGAATTCTTTGAGATATTCGCCTCTACATCTGCCTTGAATGAATTAAAACTCAATCTCAGGGCCTCCAAAGTCGCCTGTATCTTCTGAAGAGCAGCTGAAGACACATTCATCTTCTGCTGATGCTCATCATAATCAAGCTCTGCAACAAGATCACCTTTGTTGACTATTGAGCCCTCTTCAACAAGCAGTTTTGATATCCTCCCGATTCTCTGGGAAGTTATTTTTATATCCTTGTCAGCTTTTATAGTGCCTGTTGAGGTAGCAGTTACACTGATAATAAGCTCCTGTTTCCTGACCTCAAATCCCTTAACCTCAATCCTATTAAAATAACTTCTGGACAGAAAAAAGGCAGTGATAATCATCGCTGCAATCAGTATCCAAAATTTGATTTTCCTGTAAAAAACCATTAATTGCCCCCTTAACCTAAAGTATTAATTTAATCTCTTCAGGCATTGTGCTTAAAAAACATCTCCTTAAAAATATACCATAAATCCAAACATTTACCCATAAATCAGCTTATAATTCCCGTTGACACTGTTCATGTGGTTCTGTATTATTTTGCTCATAATATAAATAGTAGAAGGGGCATAAGTTGAATATCAGACTCCTATGACTCTTGATAACATAAAAAAGTATTACATTGAATCACTTAATGATTTGCGAGAGGCGAAAAAGCCGTTACTTAATGCCTCTTCTTCTGATAGCAGCAACTATTGAAGGAATAAATATATACTTTTCAAAGATGTATTAGAATATAGATTAAGAACGCTATAATGGAAAGGGGGATAAAGATGTTTAAAAGAATTTTAATGCCAATAGTAGTAATGCAAATCTTTTTTGCATTATCATTTCCTGTATATGGTGCAGAAAAATGAAAAGCATTATTGGCTTAGCTTTAACAGCTGGAGCCCTTCTAAATTTACAATTAGTATTTTTTCTTGACATCATCATATCATTAATGCAAAATGAAACACCTTTGTTGCATAATAAAACAATATGTTTTTTTAATCAGAAAAATTCATTTATAAAGGAGGGAGGATTACAGCCATGATATTTGAAATCTTAAAATTCAAGAGTCAAAATTCAAAATTATTCTATTTCATGGTTTTTGTTCTTGGATTTTGTATTTTGACTTCATTTGCGGGTTCTGTTTTCGCATCGGGTGATCCGGAACCTGCAGTGCCTGTAGCTCCACAGTCATCAATGCCCTGGTGGGCATGGCCGCTGATTTTATTTATTGTCACATTTTTTCTCGGCATTGCCGCAGTATTGGGAGGCGTCGGAGGCGGCGTGCTTTTTGTTCCCATTATAGGCGGTTTTTTCCCGTTTCACATTGACTTTGTCAGGGGTGCTGGACTTCTTGTAGCCCTTGCAGGTGCGCTTGCAGCAGGCCCGGGTCTGCTTAAGAAGGGTATGGCCGACTTAAGACTTGCCCTGCCGGTTGCCCTTATCGCGTCTTCATGCGCCATCGTTGGTGCAATGATCGGACTTGCACTGCCTGCGAAGATTGTCAATACCTTATTGGGCGTTACTATCCTTGGTATTGTTGCAATTATGCTTATGGCAAAAAAATCAGAGTATCCAGATGTCAGGCAGGCTGACAACCTTTCAACAGCGCTGAGAATTAGCGGAGTATATCATGAAGTATCTACAGGACAGGACATTAACTGGAAAATCCACAGGACCCCGCAGGGACTCGCACTATTTATTATCATCGGGGTTATGGCAGGCATGTTCGGTCTCGGCGCAGGCTGGGCAAACGTACCGGTTCTTAACCTCCTCATGGGCGCACCTTTGAAGGTTTCGGTCGCAACAAGCAAATTTCTGCTTTCGATCACGGATACCTCGGCAGCATGGATCTATGTTAATAACGGAGCGGTATTGCCTATGATGGTGGTTCCATCAATCATCGGAATAATGCTCGGGTCATTGGTTGGAGTGAAAATACTCACTAAGGCAAAGCCTGCGGCGATTCGCTATATGGTTATCGGCCTGCTTCTCTTTGCAGGCTTAAGGGCATTGCTGAAAGGGCTTGAGATCTGGAAATGATAACGTCAGTGAATAGTGAACAGTATTCAGGTAATAGTTTAGAAAAAAAATACATCATTTTTTGCTATTCACTTTTTACTAAAAAAGGAGGAATTTTATGGATAATAAATTAAAGGCGACAGAGGAACAGATAGCGTACGCAAAGCTCCTTGACCTTGGCATGAAGGTAGGACTGCTTGCGATTACAATTACATTTATTATTTATCTGACCGGAGTCCTTACTCCACACGTACCTATCAATGATCTTCCAAAGTACTGGAGCATGCCGGTAAAGGAATATCTTAAGGCTACGGATATTCATCCCGGGTGGACGTGGCTCTGGCTGCTTGGCAAGGGAGATTTTCTTAACTTTACAGGCATCGCATTTCTTGCAGGCGTCACCATTATATGTTTTATCAGGGTCATACCGATATTCTTCAGAAAAAAAGATACTGCATATGGCATATTTGCAATAATTGAGGTGCTGGTGCTGGTGCTTGCGGCATCCGGCATCTTAAAATCAGGAGGGCATTAATATGTCACAGTCTTGTCCTATCATAAAACTCGAAAAGCTGCTCCTTTCAACAGATGGCTCTGAATTTAGTGATGGAGCTATCAGAGAGGCTATTAACATCGCAAAGATATGCTCAAGCAAGTTATTTGTTGTATCCGTTGTGGAAACCAATCCTGAGTTTGAGGCACTCGCCCCTCAGGTAGTCGAAAAGTCCGAAAACGAGACACGGAAGCATCTCGAATCAGTAAAATCGAGGGCTTCAAAAGAAGGAGTTGATTGCGAAATAAATACCTATCATAATGATCAGCCGTTTCAGAGCATTGTCGACGATGCTGCAAAAAAGCAGGTCGATATGGTTATAATGGGCAGACGAGGCCGTACAGGACTGAAGAGACTGCTTATGGGGAGCGTCACTGCAAAGGTCATAGGACACGCGCCTTGCAAGGTACTTGTTGTACCAAGAGCGGCCAGGATAGAATTTAAGAATATACTGGTTGCTACAGATGGCTCCAGGTACAGTGAAGCAGCAGTAAATGAAGCAATCGGCATTGCCAGGCTCGGCAGGGCAAATCTGACCGCTGTTTCTGTTGTGCCTTCCGAGACAAAGATGCAGTACGAATATGGTTTTATAGATTCTAAAATCAGGGCAGACCTTGAGAAGCTTGCTGCAAAAGAGAGTCCTCAGGCAGCTGAAAATAACGTAAAAATTATAAAAGAAAAAGCTGAAAAAGAAGGCACAAAAGTAAAAGGCTATATAGTCACAGGCGTGCCTCACGAAGCTATTGTCGATATGGCAAAAGAAACGAATGCGGATCTCATTATAGTCGGAAGTCACGGAAGGACAGGCCTTTCAAGGCTGATGATGGGAAGCGTGACAGAAAGGGTCATCGGGCATGCAGATTGCGCTGTTCTTGTTGTGAAATGCTAATTCAAGACCCTTCTTTTCTTTAATGCCCCTGAGTTTATCTCGGGGGCATTTTATTTTTCTTTCAACAGTGATAACATTAATTATCCGTATCGAAGACGATTTATGATTATGCCGAATATGACTGAAGAAAAAAAGAGTGCCAGGGTTCTGAACCGCCGCGTCCACATGGCGAATGAGAGGACCTTCCTTTCCTGGATAAGAACAAGCATAGGTATAATGGCATTCGGTTTTGTTGTTGAAAAATTTGCCCTGTTTGTAAAGCAGGTTTCGTACTTTTTAGGCAAAGAAGTCGCTGTCCCATCCCGTGGATATTCCTCAGTCTTCGGAATTTCCCTTGTAGCCCTCGGTGCGATCATGGGTGTGCTTGCATTCATTAGATACAAAAAAGTCGAAAAACAGATAGATGATGATGCTTACCGGCCATCGCTGATACTTGATATCCTGCTGACCATATCCATTCTTGTAATCGGGATTTTTCTTGTAATCTTTTTAATCCACAGCATTTAACCAATTCTGACTCAAAAGGCTTTTTCAAAATAAAAAGGCTCCTGCATGTTCAGGAGCCTCATCGGGGTCAATCCCGCAATTCTATTTATTTTTCTTTCTTCCTGCTAAATAGGATTCACTCGGCCTCCATCCGAAAGATGCATAGCCGGGTATTGTCGACGGGACTAATGTCTTCTGTACCACAATTTTTGCCAGCACCGCTATCCCGATGAATGGAAATAATACTGCATAGAGAAGTCCGATTACAGGACCTGCAACCGCCATTATCACCTTGCTTATGTTTTTGCCTTCTTTCATCTTCGTATCCTCCTTTTCCTTTTCTTGATTTCAGGATAACGTATTGGACGCAATTCAACAATTGGAGAACCTTCCTATCCGGCATAAGAATTATTTCTTATTTTGACGGATAATCTGTTGGTATTTGCAGTCTTTGGATCATGGCAACCATAGAGCATCCCTCCTGAACCCCTATAAGTCTATCTCCTTACTCCGAAGGAGGCAGAGGGGGCAAAAGAACCGGCGTTGCCGAGACCTCTGCGCTCTCTGCGCTTTCCAGTCCTGCGCTGTTTACCGCCGTAACAACATTATAGTTCGTTATTCCGTTCGGAACGCCAATATGCACATATGGGCTTGTCACCCCTTCTGTCTTCGTCCCTGTCTCTTTCTTCACGCCCGGTGTCGTTGACCAGTAAAGGTTATACGACGCAGCCCCTGCTGATGCCTCCCAGGTTATTGTCACCTGCGTATTTCCTGCGCTTGCACTTACATTCCCCGGGGGCTCTATTGTGCCTGTCTGACCGTCGGAGGAAGATGATCCGCCGCCCCCTCCTCCTCCGCACGATGTCAACGCGATGGCCAAGACCATCATCAGTAAATAAATCTGTTTTTTCATACGTCTCTCCTTCTTTTTTTCTATGGTTTCCGGACTGTCAGTGCATAAGCATCCGTGCTGTTCAGGTATAACCAGTATCCAAGCCACGGCGCCAGTGTTGCCTCAGGGTCTCTGCCTGCGCTCTCTGTGGAAAACCCTCCGCCAAAGTCCTTACCCCTGTAATGATAGATCGCATTGACCACCAGCCCTTGTGCAGCTGCATCAAGCCATGGCACTGGCGTCTCACTGCCTTTCTTAAGCAGGGTATCTGAAAGCCGTACGTTGCCCCCATAGGGATTGCTGATGATGTTCCACCCAGGTGCAAGCGGAATCTCATAGCTCTGAGCGCTTACATCAGGGTATCCGCTTAGTTCAGGCAGTGTCGGAAGTGTCTCTCTTTTTACGTAGTACCCTTCCCCTGTCTTTACAGGATTCGTTATATCTACAGGTATGAACTCTCCTTCGTTTATACCGCGTGTCAGTCCTGATGATCTCCATCTGTATGCATGTCCTGTCCCAAACGCTGCCATACCGTCAAGCGTCACTCCGCTTAGGTCCTTCGGTATCCCTACCATGTTGTAGCCGTTCATCAGTTCCACCACAGGGCCGGTTATATGGCCGGTTGAAGGATACCTCGATACTGTCCCATCAGAACCGACAACCTCAAAGTAGTAATTATGCCCTGAAGACGGTCCAAGCTTTGTTGTATACCGGCAGGTCGCGCCTGTCAGAAAGTCCCCGGTACACTGCATATCATACGTATACCAGATGCCTCCGGCTTCCCCGCCATGGTTTATCACAAGCCTTACCTGCTGAGGCGTCCCTCCAGAAGTTGTTACATTGACCTCGAATGTGTACCAGACCTCTGAGTCAGGGTTGCCATTTACGAGGTTGTTGTCGTCTCCGGCTGCGTCTTCTCTCTTTATCCCCGGTATACCGGGGTCAGTGAAGGTCAGATCAGGGGAAAAGACCACTGTTACCGCACAACTGGCCCTTACAGGTGCTGTAACATAAATATTTCCGTTTAATCTCCCTCCGCAGCCTGAAACAGAGCCGATATGATTGCCGGTGTTTGGTGTTATGGTGAAGGTGACAATCCCTCCTTCGTTTACTGTCTGCGATGTCGATGGGAATATGCTCCCCCCTGTTGTGGGCTGCAAGGTGACTGTGTATGTTGTGACAACAGGGGCAGCAGGTGGAGGAATCAGTGTAAACGTTGCTGTGCATGCCCTGTTAGCTGTCATCGTAACTGCACCATCGGAACAGTCCGCATCTCCGCTCCAGCCGGTGAAGGACGAGCCTGCATTAGGTGTTGCTGCAAGGGTTACGACTGTGTTAAGGCTGTATGTCTCACTGCAGTTTGCGCCGCAGTTGATGCCGTCTCCTTCCATCCCTGTAACATCGCCTGTTACTGTCCCTGCACCTGTGCCTGCCTTTGTGATAGAAAGATTAAACCATTCAGCTTCATATGCGCCGATGTCGCAAGCGCTGCCCTGCGGACGGGAGATGCCGCGCTGGTCGGTTAAAGGGCATCCTGCTCCTGCATTGATCGCAGGGCTCCCTGCCAGAATCGCTATCGTCTGCGTCGGCCCGCCGTTGTTCTGTAGTCCCGCAGGATCAAGCAGGGGATCAGTGCTGCTCATGGATGAAGGTGCGCTGAATCCGCAGGAGGCAGCATCGTCTATGTTGTTGCCACCATCGGTAATAGCTGCTCCCGACCAGGAACAGTTCCCTCCTGCATTATTAGCTGCGACAATGCTATTACGCATAGTCGCTGTACCGCCTGCATTGTATATGCCGCCGATATATATGCCAAAGCCTCCAGGTACAATATTGCCGGAAATCGTACTATTCGTAACTGTGAGCGTCCCGGCATTATAGATTCCGCCAATCCAGGCGGAGCCCCCCACCATAACTATTGCGTCCGCTCTATTGCCTGAGACAGTGCTGTTGGTCACTGTAAGCGTCCCGACATTATAGATCCCGCCGGCGGAGACGTTGCCAAAGCTCGCATAATTGCCTGAGACAGTGCTATTGGTCACTGTAAGCGTCCCAATATTATAGATCCCGCCGCCTCCGTTGCCGATGCCGTAGTTCAGATTGCCGGAGACAGTGCTGTTGGTCATTGCGAGCGTCCCGACATTATAGATCCCGCCGCCTCCGGTACCGATTCCTTTAGTGACGGTGAGTTCGGAAATGCTCACAGTACCGGATGGAATGTTAAATACCCTTGATGCATTATTTCCGCTGACGGTCAGACTCGCTGCCCCAGCCCCGTCGATGGTCATGTCTTTATCTATCGAGAGTTCGCCTGAAGTGAGCGTAATTGTCCCGGTAATACCGAAGTCTATCGTTCCGCCGGGACAGATGTCATAAATCGCCTGCCTAAGAGTGCCCGGACCGCTGTCGCCGATGTCGGTTACCGTAATCGCACTTCCGGAGCATACCAGGAATGTTGTGCTCGGCCCTGCGGCGGGGGCAGTATTGCCTGCAATGTCAGTGGCTGTGCCTGCCGCAATACTGATTCCGATTGTCCCGGTCCCCGTAATACCGCTGATAGTAACGGTTCGCGTTGCGCCGGAGCCGGTGACTGCAACAGTCGTTGCATCGGCTGTGCCGGTCTTATTCAATGTAATATTACCAGTTGCCAGCGTGCTTGTATTGAAGTTCGTATCCGAGTACGTCACTGTGTAATCCACAGGGCCTGATATTGTGTCTGCAACTGAAGGTCCGGAAACAACAATAGTCGGGGCAGCAGTATCGAGAACATATGCCTGGCTCGCCACTGCGCCGTCATTGCCTGCGCTGTCGGTCACCTTCAGCATCAGCGAGCTGCTGCCGGTCAGCGCAACGCCGTTCCACAACAGCGTCGTGCCGCTTACCTTGCCGGTGATGTCAGTCCACGTTGAGCCGTTGTCAAGCGAACCGTATACGACGTCACCTGCCCCAAGCGCGGCACTCAGCGCAGCCCCTATGGTCTGTGCCGCCGTGTTGGTGATGAAGTCGGTGCTGCTTATTCCTGTGTCGGCAGAGAAGGATAGTGCGCTGAAGGTAATAGCCGGCGAGGTTGTATCGAGCATATAGGTCTGACTCGTTACCGGCCCGTCATTTCCCGTGTTGTCGGTGACCTTGAGCTTCAGCGTATTGCTGCCTGTCAATGTCACGCCGTTCCATGTGAGCGCGGTCCCCGCTACTTTGCCTGTGATGTCGCTCCAGGTCGCGCCGTTGTCAAGCGACCCATACACGATATCGGTCCCGGCAGGCGCAGCGCTTAATGTTGCGGTAATGGTCTGTGCCGCCGTGTTGGTGATGAAGTCGGTGCTGCTTGTTCCTGTGTCGGCAGAGAAGGATAGTGCGCTGAAGGTAATGGCCGGCGCCACAGCATCCACAATCACTCCGGCAGTCGAGCCCACGCTGTTTAGGGTCAGAGTCGCATTATTACCCGCTGCATCCCTCAGAGTCCCGCCGTTGGCTGTTATCGACCCGCCGACGGTAACCCCGTTTGTGTCTTCATTTCCGCTTGCCACGGTGTACCGGAACACCAATGCGCTCGTGCCGCCGCCTGATATAAACGAGGCGTTCACAACGCCGCCTGTATCAAGAGTGATCTGTATATATGGCGTGCCTCCTCCGGTGTTCACCGTTACCGCCTCACTGTAGTTCACTGTAAAGTCGAGGTTCTGTCCGGCAGTGTACGTGCCGTTTGCAGGCACAGACACTGAGGATACCGTGGGCGCTATCGCATCCACCAGCACCCCTGCAGTCGAGCCCACGCTGTTTAAGTTCGGATTCGCATCATTATCAGCTGTATCATCTATCGCGCCGCCGTTTAAGGTTATCGACCCGCCGACGGTGATTCCATTTGTATCTGCATAGCCGCCTGCTATGGTGTACCGGAACACAAGGGCGCCTGTGCCGCTGCCCGAAACATACGATGCGTTAACCGTACCGCCGGTATCAAGCGTGAGCTCTATATATGGCGTGCCTCCGGCGGTGTCCACATTGACTGCCTCGTCCCAGTTCACTGTGAAGTCAAGATTTTGCCCTGCAATGTAAGTCCCGTTTGCGGGAACCGAAACCGATGTGACCGCAGGCGCTATGCCGTCTATTACAATATTTTTGTTTGCTCCAAGGGAACCTGCCGCGCCGGGGGAAGGCAGGGTCAATATGGCGTCTGTGCCGCCGGTGTCTTTTATCGTACCGCCGCTTAACGAAAGGGAGTTCGTCGCAACATAATCGAGGTCGCCTATGCTGTCGCCCGACTGTACCGTATAGTTGAAGGTCAAAGTTGCAGTCCCGCCTCCGGTCGCATATGATGCAGTCCTGTCGGTTGCGCCTGTTTCCAGTAAAAGCGTAGGCGTATTGGTCACATCTACAGCCTGACTGAACGTGACGGTAACCGCAATCGTGTCCCCGATCCCGTATGTTCCGTTTGCCGTGCTCGACGAGACATTAGTGACGACTGCTCCGGTGGTCGCTGTAACAGTATTTGAATGATACGACAGATAGCTTCCGTTATACGCCCTGATGCGGTAGTAATAGGTCGTGCCCGCGGACAGTCCTGTCACTGATTGTGTTGTGACATTTCCCACATCGAGGTCATTAAAACCGGCCACTAAACTTGTGAACCCCGAGTCTGTCGCAACATCCAGCCTATAGCCCGTTGCGCCTGTGACTGAGTTCCAGTTGGCAGAAAAGCTCGTTGCAGCAACGCCCGTTGCAGCCGTTGCCACAGGAAGCGTGCCGCTATATTCATACGCCCCCTTGTCAGAGTTGCCGTTTCTGAGATATCCTCTCTGGTCAACCCATGGCGCTCCGTTGCTGCTTGCCGGGTTGATCGCAATGCTGCCTGCGTTAAGCGCATGTGTCTGCGTGTATCCTCCGTTGTCAGAAAGAGTTGTGTTCAAACCCGCGTTTTGTTTGGCCCCTTCCTCCCCGACGATGTCGCTGGTTCCTCGCGACACCCACGTATAATTCAGAAACCCTTCGGAGCCGATCAGGTTGTAGCCGCCGGATATGAAAGTAACAGCATTACCGGAACACCATGTGCCGTCATCGAAATATATATCGGAGTCTCCTGAAAGGGGTTGCAGAGAGTTATTGCCTGCAACAATAGTATTTTTCATTGTCAATGAAGTCAAACACCAGGCCGAAAGCCCTGACTCATAAAACTCGGCTATATTTCCTGTAATCGTTGTGTTTGTTATTGTCGAGGTGACATTTTGGATAAAGACAGCAGCTCCTGTGTCGGAATAGGAGTGATTGCCGCTTATGGTGGAACTCAATAGCGTGATCGAGCCGCCTGTAGCAGAAATAGCAGGACCAATGCATGCTTGATTGTTTGAAAGTGTGCTGTTGTTTATCGTAAGAGTACCGCCGCTTAAGACAGCCCCGCCTGAAGATCCGTCTGAGGAGCAGTTTGTAGTTACTCCCTGGTTTGAATGTATGTAGCTCCGGTTGATCGTGAGCGTAGAGCCGGTTGTCGCAAAAAAACCCACGCCGTTGGCCTGCGAGCCTGTAACGGCATTGTTTCTTATAACGCAGTCGTTTACAGTAAGGCTTATGCCGCTGTTGAACAGGTAAAACGCAGCGCCGGGGTCGACAACGGCGCTTGTGCGTCCATTGGCCGCTGTGATGCCGGAGATAGTGATAGTCCCTGAGGTGATATAAAATATCCTGACTGAATTGTTGCCGCTGATCGTCAATTTATCGGCGCCGGGTCCGGTGATCGTAAGGTTCTTGTTTATCGTCAGTTCAGACGAGAGCGTAATCGTGGCAGGGTATGTGAGATTGAAGTTAATCGTATCGCTCGAGGCTGCAGAACTGATTGCGTTTCTGAGAGTGCCTGCGCCGCTGTCTGCCGTGCTGGTGACTGTAATAGTCGCCGCATTGGCATTAACGGCCATTCCGGTAAATAAAGCCGCTGCCAAAAACAGCGCCGCAGATAAAAAATAAAACCATTTTTTCATTTTAACCTCCTCTTTAAGCTCTTACGCCTCTTAAGCCCAATATATCACATCCCGCCATTTCATTTCATGAAAATCTAAACCCTCCGGTAACCCTTCAATAAAGCGTGGAAGAATCATAACCCCTCCTAACCCCTGCCTGCCGGCAGGCAGGTCCCCTTTACCTTAAGGGGAAGAATTAGACCCCTCTTAAGTTAAGAGGGGGGGGAGTCATGTTCCTCATCCCATTGAAGGGTTACGGCCTCACCGGGTATATCCCTGACAGCGCTATGCACAGGTTCAAGGCCAGATAAGGCTGCATGTTGTCATGCCCAGCCCCGCTGCCTGCGGATGCTATGGCGCTCTGGTGCATTTGAGCTGCCGGAGTCCCTGTTGTGTACATTTTAAATTCGCTTACTATGCGCCCGTCAATCCGTTTGCCCTGGGCAAAAGAGCAGCCTTGCGCAGCCCCGCTGTTTGCGGTTGTATTTTGTGCTGTCAGCTGATGGGTGTGGCTTGGGACCTGATTTGCCGATAACACGACAGCCTCATTGCCGCCTTTTTCAGCAAGTTTCCTTGGCGTAAGCCCTGGTCCTGAGCCCGGGTGCATTGGCGCGCGGCCCCTGAGGTCAGGCAGACCAAAGGTTTTTATGCCGTCGCCTCCGAAATTTACGCCGAGGATGGAATACAATGCCTGATTCTGCGTTATCTGCAATATCTGGCCGTCGCAGGTTGCATAGTCCTTCGGCGCAAAATTGAATGCGAACTGTTTTATCTCTCCTATAAAAGGGTCGCTCATGTCTTCCTCCGTTTAGTATTGTTATTCACTATCAGCTTCTGGGCGGCCAGAGACCTTCGACACATATGCAGTAGTTCATCACAAGAGTCGGTTGCATGTTGTTATGTCCTGCAGGTGTCCCCGGATTTAAAAGAGACGCATTGTTCATCGCAACGAGGTTTGCCGCATCCGCATAAAGGTTCAGGCTCGCGGCGGTTTTCGCGAGCGAATTGCCCTGCGGCAAGGTCGTATCAGCCGAAGCCGCTGAAATCGCTTTTAATGCATGTGAATGAGGAGGCATTCCCGCGGTTTGAAGCGTAACGTTCTCGCTGCCCCCTGCCTCTGTTTGGGGATGACCCGCAGTCCCCCGATGAAGAAGCGTTCTTCCCCTCAGATCAGGCAGGCCGAAGGTGTTTATGCCGTCGCCGCCGTACATCGTCCCGATCAGGGCGAACAATGCATTATACTGGCTTATTGCGAGTGTCTGGCCGTCGCAGGTTAACCATCCTAAAGGGGCCCAGTTGAAACCTAACAGTCTAATTTCGCCTAAATAAGCATCCGACATTATTCCCTCCCTCTATGGCCTTGTGGGGTATATCCCCGCCATGGCGATAATATAGTTTATACACAGGTAAGGCATCATGTTATCGTGGGCAGCCGGTGAGGCCGCGCCTGAGGCCGCGACACATCCGCTGTTCATATTGACCTGGTTGGTTGTAGTTGCTACGTAAGGAGACAGACCCGACCCTTGCCCCGGAACTTTGCCGGTAGGATCGGTTGAGTTTGCGCCGGCTGCGTTGGAATTAGCCATAAGGTTATGGGTGTGAGGTATCTGGTTGATTGAGGTCAGGGTCTCCGTCTCTGTGCCGAACTTGCCTGCAAACGGCCTGTTGGTCAACCCCGGGCCCTGTCCCGTATGCGCAGGAATGCGGCCCCGCAAATCAGGCAGGCCAAAGGTGTTTATGCCGTCGCCGCCAAAGGCGGTGCCCAGCAAAGAATACAATGCCGTGTTTTGCTGAATATTAATGATCTGCCCGTCGCACATCGACCA
>JAKAKQ010000386.1 GCA_021813425.1 Nitrospirota bacterium | reverse complement strand
TCCCTTCTCTACCCTTATGTTTTGGGTTTTGCGATTGCGCTCGCCAGTGCAGAAGACTGCAAACCTACGAGTCCGGATATGCTTGGGCCGTTTTATAAATCCGGAGCGCCTGTGCGTTCAAAAGTCGGAAAGGGATACATGTTAAGCGGTATAGTTAAATCATCAAAGGACTGCTCTCCTGTCAAAGGCGCACGAATTGAATTCTGGCTTGTTAGCCCTGACAGGGAGTATGATGACAATCACAGGGCAACGGTTTATGCAGACGGCAGCGGTGCATATCAATTTGAGAGCAACTACCCAAAACCGTATTTCGGCAGGCCGCCTCACATACACATCCGCGTCTCTGCACAGGGGTTCAAAACCCTTGTTACACAGCATTATCCTGAAAAAGGACGCACAAACGCCGCCTTCAACCTTGTCCTGATCCCAACAGAATAACAGACAATAATCAACTTTGACTCTGAAACCTTCCTTTTTTCTGACTTGTCCTCTTGCGTTCTTCCCGCGTTTCTGCACTTTTGAACTTCTGACTATGGAACTTATGTGTTATGGAACCGGAGAATTAAAGATTTGAGATCAGGTATTTCAGGACGTCGGCAAGTTTCGTTGCTTCAGGGTATGCGGATGCTGCGACCAGGCCAAAAATAAAGGTGATAAAGAAAATAAACAGAAACGGGCCTATTGTCGTACGCAAAACACTCCCCATCCAGTCAGGGTTCTCCATTTTCTTTACCCTTCTGATCAGGCTTGCCGCCAGCACAAACTCAAACGCAGCTTCAGAAAGAATCAGGGGCGCCTCGTAAATCAGATACATCCCTGCGCCGAATATAAGAGCAAGCAATACCCCAAAAATAATAAGTACGATCCCCGCGTCTTCAAAGATGCCGGATGCCGCTTCTCCGGCGGCGTCAACAGCCCCGCCTGCCGCATCAGCAGGCGCGGAAACCAGAGCGTCAGGAGCATTTTCAAAAGAACCCGAAGCCCCTCCTCCAATAAACTGCCCGCCCCCGCCGCTGAACGGCTCAGAACTTAAAGGTATATCAGGGATGCCTCCGATATCGACAACATCAGCCGTATTTCCCGCGACTTCGTTGACAAGTTTCCTGCCGGCTCCCGAAGAAGACATATAGAAAAGCCAGAGCTTCACGAACCCGAAAAATACAAGATAAGAGAATATTACAGCCATAGGGTACCTGATGAGCATATTGTTTACGTGCAGCAATAACAGAATCTTTGTTGTTAGAAGGCCTGAAAGGAAAGTGGCAGTAAGGATTAAAAACATATGCAGGCGAAGAGAGAAGCGTTTCCTCAGAAACTCTTTAAACCTGTTTTTCTTTTCGAGTAAAGCGCCGATGCCCATTCTCCGAGGATATTACCTTAAGTGCGTGTTCTTGGCAAGAGGGGGAAACCTCTGACTCACAAATTACAATTCAAAGACAGTTGAAATGTCAATATTTAAGTCTGACCCTGAATGCTGTTCTTTAAGCAGCCTGTCACCTTTTTCGTGGTCTTTTTCGTGCTCCTGTTTCACTATCAGGCAGCCTTCATCTTGTTCATGTTTTCAAGAACCCACATCTCTATTACTAATAAGTGCATTGGTAAAATGACACCTCAAAAAAATCTCCCCTCTCCCCTCTTTGCCAAAGAGGGGCAATTTCCCTCCCTTTGGCAAAGGGAGGTTAGGAGGGATTTTATAATTGGATGTCTTCATACTTATGAACTCCCTAGTAAGTAGATTTGTCAAAGAAGGTATCTCGCTGCTCGCTTACATTTCTGCCGCTTGACATATTACGCGTGGCGTAATAGACTATGTGTGATGATCCGGTCATTCCGCGATGCCAAAACCGAGACGCTGTTCAATGACCAAGACGTGCCGAGGTTTCGTTCGATTGAACGGGTTGCACGGCGTAAGCTCTTATACCTTAACCGGGCCAGGCATCTGGAGGACCTCAGGGTTCCGCCGGGCAATCGGCTCGAAGCCCTGAAAGGCGATCGCAAAGGGCAGTATAGCATCAGGATTAACGATCAATGGCGAATCTGCTTTCGCTGGAAAGACGGAGACGCCTATGACGTTGAAATAGCAGACTATCATTAGGAGGTGTGCCATGATTTCAAAACGGAAGCTTCTGGAACCGATTCACCCTGGAGAGATCCTCCTTGAGGAATTTATGAAGCCGATGGGGATCAGCATCAACATGCTTGCCCGTGACATCGCAGTGCCCCCCGGCCGCATAAGCGCCATCGTCAACGGCAAGCGCGCAATCACCGCAGACACGGCTATACGGCTGGGCAGATACTTCGGCACAACAGCGGAGGTCTGGATGGGGCTGCAGGCGGACCATGAGCTCCGCACCGCAATGCGCACAATCGGACATGAGGTTGAAAAACGCGTCCACCGCCGCGCGGCTTAGCATCTTTCTCACCTGTTCGGAAATACGCCGGAATTCTGGCTTAATGCCTAAAGGGCAGTCGATCTCTGGCTTGCAAAGAAGGAAAACAAGAAGTCTCTTGGCAAGATAAAACCGATGAAGGCAGCATAGTCTGTTATTCTGATTGCTGAATGACGTTAACCTCAGCCTCAGTGAACTGCATTAATTATCCAAATATGGTGTAATTTTAGATAACAACACAAAAGTGAGGTTCATCCAGGATGGCTTGGTTCTTGCACAGACAGACAGACAGACAGAAATAACTTCTTGCCGGAAAACTGCATTTTATAACAATAAGAAATCAACTCATCAAAAGTAAGACTATTGAGGGGATGGTGATGAATTTATTGACTTATTCAAAAAGAAGGAAACAAAGAAAAAAAGAGACAGTAGGGACAAGTCTTTAATTTTGTTTTTCATGATTTTTTCTATTTCCCCTCTCAAATTCCCCCTAAATATAATCCTTACAGGCAGAAAAAGTTTACATCTCTATAGTCTGATAGCCGGATAACGCGGCGGCGTGAAAGAAGAAGCTTTATAATGTTGAATCAGGCATGATTATTACCTTGCAATTTGAAAGCCTATCTTTTAAATTGCAAGCATGACAAACGCAGGCGCAGAGATCGATATGCTTATTTTCGACAAAAAGAACAGACCTACGGCAATAGAGATAAAATATTCGTCAAGCCCGAAAGCAGAAAGAGGTTTCTGGAATGCGCTTGATGATTTGACATGCAAAAGAGGATTTGTTGTATACCCCGGTGAGGAATCCTATCCCATAGCAAAAGATATTTTTGCAATACCTCTTAAAGATATATCAAGAATTATTCAGTGACTTGATGACGGCAAATCAGGGAAGGACAAAAGAGCAAAAGTTCAATAGCGCAAAAAAACATGAACGCACAAAACTTAAAAAGCTGCTGAAACATGCAAGCAAAAAAGGTATAATCTCGTATGGAGTTATTCCATCTCTTAAAAACGATAATCCGCCGGGATTCCGCGCGCGCCTGAGGGAAAGACGACATGCACGGAGTATGCCCCTCATGGCTATCGTTCATACTTTATAATCCCGTCCGCAAGGCCTTTACCGACAGGGAAAAGATACTTGACGAGTCAGGGATTACCGCTGATTCGGTCGTCCTCGAAGTCGGCCCCGGAAACGGGTTTCTCACGGAGGCTATTGCGGCGAGGGCCGAAAAGGTTTTGTCGATCGAACTCCAGGAAGGGATGGTGCGGAAACTCAAAAAGCGGGCGCTGCCCTTCGGCGATAAGGCAGAGATAGTCCTTGGGGATGTAGCTTCCACGCAGCTGCCGGCTGAGGCATTCGATGTCTGCCTGCTCTATTACTCTTTTCATGAGATCGCCCTGAAGAACTGGGCTGCGGAAAATATCGCCCGGGCGGTGAAAAAGGGAGGCGTCGTTTCCATCTACGAACCCTCAATCGAAGTGAATAAGACCGGCATGAGGAAAACACTCGACCTCTTCGCAATCTCGGGTTTTGAAAAAGAAGCAGAGCGCGTCGGTATATTTACCCGGTTTGCGAGGCTGAGGAAGAAGTAAGGAAAGATAAGGCAGTAGATTAAAAGTACAATAGTTCGATAGGAGAGAAGTTTCCGCCTTCTTTTGGAATTATTTTAGATGATAATGTATTAATGTATAATATTATTATGAAATGGTTATTGATTCTTATCTTGTTCCCTGCGCTGGCTTTTGCAAGCGAAGACTGCTCCACGCAGCTCAGAGGGAAATGCAAGGAAGTCTGCGCACCCGATGAGTCAGCGGAGCAAGGTGCATTTATTGACTGTGCAGAGAATCAGCAGTGCTGTGTCCCAAAAAAGGCTCTAAAAACTTCAGACATTGTTTCCTCTTTGGTATTGATCGACCAAATGGCCTTTACACCCGATGTTTTAAAGATCAAGGCCGGCACAGAGGTGATTTGGAAAAACAAAGACTCTTTTTTGCATACTGTTACGGCGGACGACGGCAGTTTCAGTTCAGGCACCCTTGATCTGGAGGTAGAATTTAAAAAGATATTCACCAAGGCCGGTACATATTCTTATTCATGCGAGATGCACCCCTTCATGTCAGGCAAGGTAGTGGTTGAATAACATCCGGCTTTATTGATTCGATCCATTAACTTCCTAATTTTCTAATATCCCGGAAAATTTATCTTTTCACTGCAGATCAAAAGACCGGTTTTTCTCTCTTATGTTATTATAAAAAAAGGCGAAAACATTTAACTTGAATACCCTGACAGGATGAAATTTATAGCTGATGCCATGCTCGGCAGGCTTGCCAAATGGCTGAGGATTCTCGGCTTTGATGTATTATATTATCCTGTTATCGACGACAGGCTTGTTATTAAAATCGCCAGGGAACAGGAGCGCACAATACTTACACGTGATACCCGTCTTGTCAAACAAAGGGGTTTAAGGAGTCCTGTTTTAATAGAATCAAACAACATATTTGACCAGCTCCTTGAGATAAAAGACAGGCTCGATTTCAGAGACGCGGCGCATTCAGAGAGGTGTACTGTATGTAACGGAATCCTTTCATCCGTATCCCGGAAAAAGGAAATAAAGGAATCTGTCCCGGACTTCATATACCACAACTTTAATGATTTTATAAAATGTGAAGATTGTGGTAAGGTTTACTGGGATGGAACACATAGAGAAAAGATCAGGCAGAAAGTTAAAGAGATTTTCTCTGCTCCATCTGAATTATTGAGGAGACAAGGAAGGAATTGAAGACAAATATATTTTTGCTTATCCTTGTTGTTTTTATAATTTCTCTTATCATTACGCTCAATATATTTTTCCAGCAGAGCTATCAGAGTGAGATGGCCGAGCAGTTCAACCGCCAGCAACAGCTTACTGCAAAATCCGTTGCAAAGAATATAGAAGACGAGATGCAGCATTTTGAGGAGGAAACCCTGTCTCTCTCAAGGCTTCTTGCCGACAGGGGGCTCGATGACAGGGGTATGGAAGAATTTGTCAACAATTCCTTTGAGGAAGTCAAAGAAAATATAAATGTGAACATAAAAATACTGGATATCAAAAAAAGACTCAGGTACAGTTCCTTCGGGGAATCCGTCGGGAAAAGAGATTTTGAATTTTTTGAGATGGCCAGGAAACAGAAGTCCGGCGAAGTACTGTTTCTGGACAAACTTGCAGATGAAAGGAAGATTATTCTCCTTACGCCGATAGCCCGTTCTTCTGAACTGACCGGCGTCCTGATCGTTGAGATAATAATCGAGGCCATTAATAAAAAGTTCCTGGCGCCGATAAGGGCCGGCCTAAGGGGGCACGCCTGGATGATGGACGGTAACGGGACGTTATTGTTTCATCCCACACAGCCCAAGATGGTCGGAAAGAACCTCTACAAGGCCGATAAATCATGTTTTGAATGTCACACGACCTTTGAGGTTGAAAAGAAGATACTGGAAAGCGGTGATATAGGATTCAGCTCTTATATCGCCCCCTATGGAGAAGACAAACTGATCGCATTTTCAAGGGCAAAGATATCACAGTTATCATGGATAGTATGTGTTTCGATACCTTATTCGGAAGTTACATTCAGCATGCGGAAAAGCATGAAACTCCATTCACTGCTTGTCATATCCATTTTTATAGCGACACTGGCAGGAGCGTTTACCATAATATCGATAAACAGAAAGAGGATAAAGGCAGAGGAAAAGGCGATACACCTTGAAACCCAGAGGCAGCTTGAAAAGGAGATAGTGCAGACAAAGGACTATCTCGAGAACCTTCTTGAGAGCACAGAGTCCAAGATCATGGTGCTTGACAGGGATATGATGATAAGGACGGTAAATTCAGCGCATGAAAGGCTCTGCAGCCGTAAAAAGGAAGATATTATCGGCAAAAGCTTTTTTGATATCTTCCCTATAGCCGGCGATAAGGATAAAGACATGATCAGGGAGATCCTCGAAAGATGTCTTGAGGGCAGCAGTCACCGGTTGAGCAATTATCCTTATGTCAGGCCGGATAAGACACTGTATCTTAATATCAGCATAAACCCGCTTGTACTGCATGGTGAGATCTCAGGGATAATACTGTCAAGCAGCAACGTTACCGAGGAGGTGAACCTGAGGGAAGAGCTCAAAAATTATGCTGCCAAACTTGAAGACATCGTCAAGGAGAGGACTTTAGAACTCCTGAGTGAAAAAGAGAAATTAAATGCCATTGTCGAGACGCTCGAGGCAGGCCTTTTCATTGTAGACAGCAACAGAAATGTTATATGGATAAACCGTACACTGAGGGAATGGGTGGGAGAGGATAATGCCAAAAAGATTACTCTCGATAAAATCTACGGCGGGAGTGAGGTCCAGAGATCGATAGTTGACAACAAGATCGTGCAGGAAGTCATCTTCCGCGACCTTGGAAGGAGGAGAGGTTATTTCCAGCTGACATCAACACCGCTTCTCGGTCCTGATGGAAGTTATCATGCGCTTGTACTTATGCAGGATATTACTGAGATGAAGAAGATGGAAGAACAGATGATGCACTCAGAAAAACTTTCAGCCCTTGCAAGGATCTCTGCAGGTGTTGCACATGAGATAGGGAACCCCCTGACTTCCATATCTTCATACGTCCAGATACTGAGGGAGATGGATTTTGATGATTTTACAAAGGAGAGCCTCGATACTATAGCAAGACATATAAGCAGGATCACGGATATTGTCAGGCAGATGTCGAGTTTTTCAAGGACAGCCACTTCTGATTTAAGAAAACATAATGTCCGTGAACTGGTAGATATGACACTCGAGCTTGTCAGATATGACAAAAGGATGAAGAATATAAAGATTAATATAGATACACCTGATGACCTGCCAAAGGTTATGGTTGATGAAACCCAGTTAATACAGGTCTTCATGAATATTATCCTGAACGCTGCTGATGCAATGTCAAGCGGAGGGGATCTTGATATAATAGCAAGGAAACTCGAAAAGGAAGTCGAGGTATTGTTCTCGGATTCCGGCCCTGGGATCCCGAATGAATATATAGAGAAGATATTCGACCCTTTTTTTACTACAAAGGAAAAGGGAACAGGTCTTGGACTTGCTGTAAGTTATGATATATTAAAAAGCTTTAAGGGAGATATCCTGGTTGAGAACAAAACAAAAGGAGGAACAATCTTCAAGGTGAGGTTGCCATATCATGAAAGCTAATCCGTACAAAATCCTTGTGGTTGATGATGAAAGAGATATCTGCAGGGCACTCGAATTCCTGCTCTCGAGAGAAGGATATAAGGTGGTAACAACTTACAGCGGACAGGACGCGCTGAAAAAGATAGAGACAGAAGAATTTGACCTTGTGATTACAGACCTTAAGATGGAGGGTATAGACGGGATGCAGGTCCTCGAAAGGGCTCTCGGCATGAATCCTAACCTGACAGTTATTATCATGACTGCATTCGGATCCGTGGAATCGGCTGTTAAAGCCATGAAGAAGGGCGCAGGCGATTATATAGTAAAGCCTTTCATCAATGAAGACGTTAAGATGACCGTCAGAAGACTCCTTGAGCATAAAAAGGTTTTAATGGAAAATCTTGTATTAAGACAGCAGCTCAGCCAGCAGTTCGGGTGCAGGGAGTTTATAGGGGTTTCTCCTCAGATACACAGGGTTTTCGACGTCCTTGAAAAGGTTATACCAACAAGGAGCAATATACTTATTCTTGGAGAGAGCGGCACAGGCAAGGGCTTGATAGCAGAGCTCGTCCACTGCAACAGCCAGAGAAAAGACAAGCCTTTCATATCGATAAACTGCTCTGCGATCCCTGAAAACCTTCTTGAGAGCGAACTCTTCGGATATAGGAAGGGGGCATTCACAGGCGCTGCATCCGATAAAAAAGGGCTTATAACAATGGCTGACCAGGGAACACTTTTCCTTGATGAAATAGGTGATATGCCGCTTGGCCTGCAGGCAAAGATACTTAAGGTGCTTGAAACAGGAGAAGTGCTCCCGCTTGGCGATACAAAGGCTAAATTTGCTGATGTTAGGCTTATAGCAGCAACGAACAAAAACATCGAAGAACATGTAAAGAAAGGACTCTTCAGGGAAGACCTTTATTACAGGCTTAATGTTATAGAGGTAAGGATCCCGGCATTAAGGGAGAGAAGAGAGGATATACATGTGCTTACCCGCCATTTTATTGAGATATACAGCAAGGAAAACAACAAGAAGGTCACCGGTATCACTGACCAGGCAATGGAAGTCCTGAACAATTACACATGGCCTGGGAATATAAGGGAACTGAGAAATGTTATAGAAAGGGCGGTTGTCTTATCCAGCGCTGAAAAGATAGGGCTCGAGGAATTGCCTGAAAAGATAAAATCTCATGAGGGGTTCAGAAAGACTCAGACCCTTAAGGATAAACTGGATTACTATGAAGAGAAGATTATAACGGAAGCATTGCAGTCAAATGACTGGAACAAAGAAGCGGTTGCAAAGGAGTTAAGCGTAGACCTCGCCACACTTTACAGGAAAATAAAAAAGCTCGGAATTGCCGAAAATTAAAATACAACCATTCTCTAAACTATAACCATTGTATATAGGAAAACCTTCAACACCTCTGGGTCAAAGTGGTTGTTTTCAAGGGAACGGATGTGGTCGAGGGCCTTCTCCTTAGTATAGGCTGAACGATATGACCGGGCAGAACATAACGCATCCCATACATCCGCAACAGAAAATATACGGGCAGACAGAGGGATTTCATTGCCTTTTAAACCTCTCGGATAGCCGGTACCATCCCATTTTTCATGGTGGCAGTAAGGGATATCCAGCGCCGGTTTAAGAAAGCTTATAGGAGAGAGCATTTCATAAGCGTAGACCGGATGACGTTTCATGATATCCCATTCGTCATTATTGAGAGGACCGGGTTTAAGCAGTATGCTGTCAGGGATACCCATTTTACCTATGTCATGCAGCAACGCACCTCGGCGCACATGCACAAGTTCTGATTCGCTGATACCGAGGGCACGCGCGATGCGCATTGTAATTTCAGTGACACGCTGTGAATGGCCTTCGGTCTCTTTGTCTCTCAGATCAAGGGCGCGTGACCATCCGTCCAGGGTGGTATCATATGCCAGGGAAAGTTCAGTGTTCGAACGTTGCAGGTCATTAAACATGGTGGCATTGTCTATAGCAATGGCTGCCTGTGCTGCAAGGGAATCCATAAAATCCAACCATTCAGGTTCAGGGTTTATCTGAGTGCGGTGAAAGATCTCAAGTGTGCCTTTGACCTGTCCTTTGGCAATAAGAGGCAGGCCATAGTAGGCTGATACATTTTCTTCATCCATAAAAGAGGGATTAATACATGTGATACCCTTTTCCTGAAGGTTTGGAATGCAAATGAGGCGACGCTCAAGTGCAACCTGACCTGCAAGTCCCTCGCCAAGTCTAAAACGGGTATTACGAATTATATCTGAACGAAAGCCGCGGCTTACAGCGTATTCCAGCGTAAGTGTATAAGGATTCAGCATCATGATAAGTGCTGCGTGGATATTAAGCTGGTTCAAGAGATGGTTAAGCAAGACATTGAGGATGACTCTGATATCAAAGCTTGAAAGTATGGCCATATCTATCTCGCGCAAGGTTGTAAGCCGCTGAAGCTGTCTTTTAATCTGTTCTTCTGCCCTCTTTCGTTCTGTAATATCCTCACAAGTTGTAACTATACCAACCGGGAAACCATCCTGGTTTTTGACAACATCGGACATTAACTGTACCGGGAAAGCAGTCCCGTTTTTGCGGATGTTGACCGATTCCCGCCTCCAGCTTCTTATCTCGTTCAATGACTGAATAGTCCTCTGTTTCCAGAGGTTTTTTGGTGCAAGGGCTTTAACGTCATTATTTATCAGATCATTCACAGAATATCCGTGCATGTTTGCTTCAGCCGGATTTGTATATAAAATCTTTCCGTCTGTATCTGTTATGGTAACCCCTAACTGCATTGTCTCAACAGCCTTTTTCAACGCAAGGAGTTCCTTTTCAGCTCTTTTCTGTTCTGTAATATCACGTGAAACAACAACGGCATGGGTGACTATCCCTTTGTTGTTTCGGTAAGGATAATATATTACATCCATACTTCTGAGTCCTATCGAGGCGAATTTAAAACGGGCCTGGTAATGCACCTCATTCCCGTCAAAACACTTATCCAGATGACTTTTTATGATTTTTTTAAAAATTTCATCATTCCAGATATCAGATACGGATTTATTGATGATTTCTTCCAGCGTTTTATTGTGAGCCTTACAGTATGAATCATTTGCGGCTACATAATTATAATTCACATCGATAAGACTCAGGAAATCCTTGGAAGTGTTGACGATAAATTCATATCGCTTCCACATTTCCTCCAATGCCTTTTGTTCTATCTGTATTCGTTCTAATTCAGCAGCATGCTCGCGAAGGGTTTTCAGTTCCTCTATAAGCTGTTTTTTTGTCTTATCTTTGTCTTTCATCTTATTAAATTATTGGATAAAAAAATCACAATTGAGTAAGCCTGTCTCTTTATGTGAACAAATAAATCTATTTTCTAAATAAATATGGATGAAATTATTATAGGCTTTTTTTCTATATTCATCTATTTGAAAAATTGATAAATTTATATCACTCACAAATCTATTCCACAGGATATTATCTGATCTTAATTTAATTAATTTATATAAATCAATTAGTTATGTATATGATAAATCAATCCAACAAATATTTTAATGGATTTTATTAAAATAAATTATAGTTCTTGACCAGACCGGAAAAAGGAGATAAAATATAATTAGAGAAGGGCTTGCGGTACCCTGGAACGGTTTAAACCAGAGGATCAAGCAACTGTGTTAGGGAGCGGGAGTTAGATGTGGTGTGCATGCCTCCATAATTCAGGAGGAAGCCTAAAGCATCTACCGAAGCACCCACTTAAAAAAAGCTCATTGGTTTCCGGTTCTGGGGCATCGCATTAATATCCTGGAGCCATAGAAAGGCAATTTGGTCATCCTGTAATACGAAGTGGCAGAAGTTGAGAAAGCCGGCGTTAGGGTTGTCCAAGGTAATAGGCCTTAATATGGCTCTATTTTTATATCATTATAGTAAAAAATTAATCAAAAGAAAGACTTGTATTAATCGCTATCTGTTCTTTTTGAGTTTTTCTAATGCCTCCCGGGCCATTTTGGATACCGTAGGATCAAGCCCTGAGGCCGCATGGGCAAGTGCCTGAACAGCCTCTGGCCCGCCTATCTTGCCGAGGCTCCTGATAACATTCTTCCTCACAACTAATGAAACATCATTGAGTGCCTCAACAAGGGGTTTGATAGCTGCGTGGGAACCAAGAATGCCTAATGCCTTTGCAGCACTCTTTCTTACCCAATCCTCTGTATCTTTCTTGAGGATTGATATAAGATGAGGCACTGCTTCAATGGCACCGATTTCCCCAAGTGCAAAGGCAGCGTTGTTCCTTACGCCCGCGTTCTGATCGCTGAGGGCCATTAGCAGTGCGTCAAAGGCTCTTTTGTCCCTAAGCTTTCCGATATCAGCTGCAGCCTGTGCCCTTTTTAGGCCACTGCCTTTTGTAAGATCCTCTATAAGTTCCTCGAAATTCATAACGTTCTCAAAGGATTTACTATTTATGACACCTCTGGCATTCTGAAGAAGCAAATGCTGCCTGTCCGTTATGACAGCTTCCGCAGAACTTATTCTGATAAAGATCATCCATCTTCATGCCGGAGCCCCCTTTTTTGTATTTGAACGGAGCGGTATGGCAGTTACTGCATTCGAACATCGCAGTATGGATTTCATGGCTGAATACAGCAGGGGACAGGTTACCGGATGGATAAGACAGTTCTTTTTTGAAGCCTGTCATTTTATGACATTTGTTACAATCTGTTGAAGAGAAGGCTGTTTTACCGTTATGGCATTTACCGCAAGAATTGCCCTTGTACATTTCATCCATCAGCATTTTTGATGTTCCCTTTTTCATCTGGAAAAGCTTTAAATGGCATTCGCTGCATCTGTATTTTTTAGCATGGTTCTGATGAGAGAAGTTCACAGGCATACCGGAATTTGTATATGCAAATGTGGCAAGTTTATGGCAACTGTTACATGCATCATTGTTAACGGTCGATTCCTTATGAGCCTTTATTATATGGCATTGATTGCAATGCACCCCGAAACTTGTATGTTTTGTGTGTGAAAATTTCCCTGGCTCGTCAACAGAAAATTTTTCGTAGGAATGACATTTAAAACATGGAAGTAAAGAGTCCTTCAGCGAAGAGATTACAGGAGATTCCTTTTCTTCAATGACTACTTTTTCATCTGTTTTCCATTTACAGGAAAACAACATAAGAACAACGGATATAACAGTTATGACTCTTAACATCATACCCCCCTATTCCTTTTTATCCTTCTGTGCTTCCTGAGGGAACAGGAGATCGTATTCAATCGGGTGATGATGCTTTAGGTTCTCGGTGGAGATCTTACCTGTTATCCATATCCAACTCATGGGGAAGACTTCAGGCTTGAGATGCTCGTTGTAAAAATGCCAGAACAGAATAAATACAATGGCTAATAACGCCTCGTCACTATGCATTATGCCGAGCAGTTCCCATATCCATCCTGTAGTAAATTCAGGGATAATGTAGGATACCTGCATAGGGAACGCAAGGGCATAGCCGGAAAAACCTATGATGAACATGCCCCAGAAAACCGCCCAGTAATCAAATTTCTGTGCATAAGAATATTTGCCGAATCTTGCCTTTTCCTTTGACAATCCGAAGAAATACATGAAGTTTTTTATTACGTCAAAGATATCCTTAGGCAGAGGAATTACAGTTGTCTTTAGGTTGATGGTCATTTTCTTCGTTGCAAAGAGGTATATGAGATATATGACGTGTGAAATGAAGTCGAGCAGCATCCCTATTCCGGCAATCCTGTGGATCAGACCGGCTGTCTCTGCTCCGCCCCAGATACGTATCCATATGCTTGATATACCCTGAGGTTCATGTGCATATTTAAGTCCCCATCCTGTGAAACTTAACAGTAGAAAAGTGGTGAACATTACTATATGCTGTATCCTGAAGATTATGTCGAATCTTTCGATTTCTTTTGGAATCTCTTGCTGAGCTGCTGTGTTTGTCTGGCTCATTATTCTTCCCTCTCTTTTCTGAAAATTGCATCCCTGATGTCTGAAAACGCTTCAAGCAGAACGTGCAATACAACAAATGCAAAAACCCCCATCGTTAGCAATATCAGGGCCTTTTCAGCGTAATGAGGTATAGGTCCTGGTGGTCTGTGAGTTATGGCAGAGATAAATTTTTCGTTAGCCCCCTCATGACATTTCCCACAGGTCTGGAGTTTATTTTTCCCGAAGACCGGGGACGAAGGGTCATTTTTTGATTTTATGTCATGTGAATTATGACAACTTGCGCAAACAGGGGCCCTCATATGGCCAAGATGCAGCTTCCTTCCATGAAAGCTCTCCTGAAAACTGTTCATAACATTTTCCTGAAGATTATATTTCTCTATTATCTTTTTGTCTCCATGGCATCTGCCACATGTTTCAACCTGATTTTCGCGACTGATTTTAGATGTAGGGTCTTTGGCTGAAGTTATATAATGGGGTGAACCATGGCAATCCAGACAAAGGGCGCCGTCAGTTTGATTTTTGTCAGTGATATTTTTGCCATGCACACTTCCAAGCACCTTGTTGTAAATCTCTTCATGACATCTATTGCAGGCAGCAGCAGCAACGGGGTCTACGCCATGTTTTGAAGAGATCCTGGATGAAATTGACAGGACCTGGGGAGGGACTGAAGCAGATGGAGAAGAGTGCGGATTATCTGAAAATCTCATGTGACAGTCTGTACATGAAAGAGAGCCATGGACTGAAGACCGGAACTTTTCTGTATCCACATTGAGTTCGATAAGTGTACCTCCGGATGTCTTTAACTTTCCTTTCATAGCGCTGTGGCATGCAAGGCAGTTTGCTGATTCCTGTGCAAAAACAGTCTGTGGTAAAAGGAGTGCGAAGAACAGTAAAGGCGCAAAAACAGTTAGAAGCTTTTTGTATGACATAAGCACCTCATAAATTATAAGTATATAGCTATTACTTACGAATAGCTTGGATCAACTCAAATAAATTCAAAAGAACGTAAACTTCCGCTTTTTATTTAAAAGTCTAAATTTTATGCGAATTATTATATATAATTATAAGAAAAACTTTAAAATAAAATTAATAGGTATTATAAACTAAATAAATCGATTTTTGTCCAATTTAACTAATTTATAGATTTATTACTAAAATTATTGGTCATCAACTTATTTGTGCAATTTGTGCCTGGACTTAAGCGTTTCATTAAATCCAACAATGCATATGCCGGCCTTATTAGATTCCTTTATCATCTTTTCCATGTCAAGTATTATACTGTTCGTTGCCTCCACAGCAAGTACCCGTGCATTGCCCTCCATCATTGCTCTCAGGGTACTTAATCCGACTACAGGCACATCAAATCTCAAGTCCTGCTGGGGCTTGCTGACTTTTACTACTACAGCACCACCATTTGCAAGTTCCCCCCCCCTTTTAATCGCTTCGTCTGTTCCTTCTATCGCTTCAATAGCTATTACAGCCAGATTTTTTACCACAACTGTCTGTCCTATATCAAGCCTGCCGATCTCTTTTGCGATTTTCCACCCAAAGGCTATATCCTTCCATTCATCTCCTGAAGGGACTGCTTTTGTCAAAACCCCTTCGGGGGTTAGGAGCCCTGCGCTAAAGTCTGTAGTATTCAAGAGGGTTATACCATCTTTTTTTAATTCCTTTGCAATTGCAAGCAGGATAGAATCATCGCTCTTGTCTTTGAGGGTTAGAAGAAGTTTAACAGCGCGCAGATCAGGTGAGATTCTGCTTTTATACAGGAGTGATTTAGGTACTTTCCCGGCCATAACAGCTTCTTTAATATCGGATTTTTTTAAGGTTTCGATCACCTCGCCGAATTTGCCGACATTGATCCATTTTATTTCATCAACATATGAAGATAATGCCTTATCTGCGAGAGGTTCAAGACCTATTGCGACGACAGTATATCCTTTTGCGCGCGCCTCAGACGCGATAGCAAACGGCAGTTTACCACTGCCTGAGATAAGACCCAGTTTTTTCATTATCTGCAGATTCCGCGTTTATTTTTTTCGATGAACTCTATAAGGTGTCGGATCTCATCTGAAGATGGCAGGTCTTCCTGTATCTTCTTCATAGCCTCTTTAAGTGTCCTTTTTTCTCTAAAAAGGATTTTATATGCCTTTTTTATTGTATTTATCGTTGTTTCAGAGAAGCCGTGCCTTTTAAGGCCTATTGTATTAGGTCCGAATAACTTGGCTCTCGCACCGGAGGCTATCATATAGGGTGGTATATCCTGCACGATACCGCTAAAACCGCCTACCATGGCATAGCTTCCTATCCTTGTGAATTGATGTACCGCAACCAGACCGCCAATAACAGCAAAGTCTTCAACAAGCACATGACCGGCAAGGGTGGCGGCATTTGCCATGACAATATTACTGCCTAACTTGCAGTTGTGAGCTATATGCACATACGCCATCAGGAAGTTGTTATCTCCGATCGAAGTAATTCCGTCTCCACCTATTGACGCCCTGTGTATCGTTGTGTATTCACGGATGATATTATTATTGCCGATAACAAGTTTTGTGTTTTCACCTTTATATTTCAGATCCTGAGGCGGGAACCCGATGCTTGAAAAGGGGTAAATATTACAGTTTTCTCCTATTTCGGTTTGACCTTCGATGATCACGTTGGAAAAAAGTTTAGTGCCTTTTTTAATACTTACACCCTTCTTTATTATACAGAAGGGACCAATATCGACATCTGAATCCATTTCTGCTTTATTGTCTATTATTGCGGATGCATGAATTTTAGTTTTCATTATTTAAATCTCCCTGTCTGTTACCATAGCAGTGAATTCAGCCTCTGAAGTTACTTTTTCATCAACTGTGGCAGTTCCGGAGAATTTCCAGACATTCCCTCTCTGTTGCATCACCTTGATTTCTAATTTCAGTTGATCTCCCGGCACGACAGGACGTCTGAATTTTGCTTTTTCGATGCTCATAAAATATACAGACTTTCCCTTCATCTCCGAACGGAAGGCCATTACCCCTGCAACTTGGGCCATCGCCTCAATAATGAGGACCCCCGGCATGATAGGCTGTCCAGGGAAATGTCCCTGGAAAAAAGGTTCATTAATGGAAACATTTTTTATGCCTGTAATGCTCACTTCGGGTTGCAGATCAATAATCCTGTCAACCAGGAGAAATGGATATCTGTGAGGCAGATATTTCATTATTTCATTTATGTTCATTTTATGTGTCCCCCTTTTCTAAAGTTTTGAGTCTTCCCTCAAGCTCCCTGATCTTCCTGTTGATTTCAGGTAATTTAACGAATAAGGCCTGAGAGCGGAGCCAGTCTTTATGCGGGATGGCGAGTGTGCCTGAATAGACTCCCTTTTTCACATCGCCGAAGACCCCTGATTGTCCTACAATCACAGTGCCTGATTCCACTTTTGTATGGTCTGAAATGGCAGCCTGTCCACCGATAGTGACAAGATTTCCGATTTCACTGCTGCCGCCAATAGCAACCTGCGCTACAATTATCGATTTCTCCCCGATTTTTACATTATGGGCGATCTGTGCAAGATTGTCGATTTTTGTACCTGTCCCGATAACAGTATTGCCGAGAGTTGCGCGGTCAACAGAAACATTAGAGCCTATTTCCACATCATCTTCAATAATTACACCGCCAACCTGTGGTATCTTATAATGAAGATTATTTTCGAAAACATATCCGAATCCATCAGAACCTATTACAGTCCCCGAATGGATAATCACCCTGTTCCCGATCTGCACATTTTCCCTGATGACAACATTCGGATAAATAATACATTGTGAGCCAATTTTTGTATTTTCACCAATAAATACACCTGGAAGGATTACCGAATCATCAGCGACTGAGACGTTATCTGAAATGTATGCAAAGGGATAAACCGATACATTCCTGCCTATTGTTGCGCTATCGGAGACCACTGCAAGATTGCTTATTCCCGGTTCGAAAGACGGCGCCGGGTGGAAATGCTCGATTGCCTTTGCAAAGGCATAATAAGGATTTGGGACCTTAAGCTGGGTGATATCAGTGTCTTCAACAAACTCTTTCAAGATTATACATGAAGCATTGCTTCCTTGAAGGTATTTCAGGAACTTAGACGAAGAGATGAAGGTTATGTCCCCTTTTTGGGCATCATTAATCCCTGAGACACCAGTAATTTCTATTTCAGGGTCACCAAGGATTATCCCATTTACGATCTCTGAGAATTCTTTTAATTTCATTAATTATAGAGTCTTATCTGTTTTTGTAAAGAAAGCCTCCTTTTTTATCCGGCCCGTCAGAATCGCCGAGGGGAAAAGGAGGCCTTTAAAACCAAGCAACTATTTGATCTAAATCGAAATATATTATTTTTTCGTTTTTGACTTGGACTCGTTAAATTTCTTAATCACAGCCTCTGTCAGATCAAGATCTTTCTTCGAGAAAAGTATTATTCCTTCGGCGTTTTCAATTACCATGGTATAACCTTCTTCCTGCCCTATCTTCTCAATAATCGAGCGAATCTCCTTTATAATATCCCCGGTGAATTCACCTTCCTTCTTTTTAACCTCGTTCTGTGCATCTGAAACCAGTCTCTGATAGTCTCTTATTAATCGTTCAAGTTCTTCTTCCTTCGTTTTTCTGGCTTCAGGTGAAAGAACAGAAGATTGTTTTTCCAGATCACTGCGCAGTTTTTCTATCGCCTTGCCCTTTTCGTCTATTGCCGTTTGTTTTGACTTAATGAGAAATTCCAGATCGGCCTTTGCTTTTTTCCCTGATTCAGACTCATTTAATGCCCTGACCAGATCCACAAAACCTATCTTAAGGTTTTCAGCATATGCAGATTGCCCTGACATCAGCATAATAAAAACTAAAAAACATACAATTTTTTTCATCATAATATTCGTTCTCCTTTATTTGTTTTAGAAAAAAGATCCAAATGCGAATTCAAATTTGTTTGAGCTTTCGTTATGTTTCTTATCCAGATTATAACCCCATTCAAGTCTGACTGGACCTATTGGTGAAATCCATCTGAAGCCAACACCTGCTGTATACCTCAGGCTGCCGAAGTCCTTAAAGTCCTCGTATGAGTTGCCGGTATCGAAGAATACAAGCCCCTTTAATTTCATTTCAGGTAAAATAGGGAATATATATTCCGTATTGAAAATAAGTTCCTCAGTCCCGCCTATAGGATCTCCTGTCAGTTCATCTCTTGGTCCGGCTTCACCGAATCCTAATCCCCTTATCGTATGTATTCCACCGACATAGAATCTTTCATAAAGCGGGAGCTTTTTATTGAAGATGCCTTTTGCATAACCGAAACGTCCCCTTAACATAATAGTAGTATCGCCTATCGGGAAATACCATCCTGAATCTATCAATGTCTTTACAAAGGCGTTTGTACCTCCTAATCCGGCAAATGTTAAAGATAATGAATTTCTGGAACCCCGTGAAGGATCTAAAAAATTGTCCCTGCTGTCTCTGACAAAAGTAGTTGAAATACTACTGGTTGTAAGTGTCCCCTCCTGGTCTTTTACTACGGATGAGGCTTCGTCATCGATGTTAAAGACAGTTGCCCTTTCAAAGTTGTAAGTTATATCCGCTCTCCAATATTCCGAAAGGTCCTTGCCAAAACCTATATAAGCACCAAATGCTTTTTTGTCATAGTCTATATATTCCCTCGTTGTCCTGTAAATTCCTGCTGAAAAAGATATCGGCTTGTCATAAAACCATGGATCTCTGAAGGAAAACTCATAAAAAGAGCTTCTGCCCCCGAGCTCCGCCTTCAGTTTTATATACTGACCCTTTCCAAAAAGATTGCCCTGTGTTAAATCCACCATGCCTATAAATTTATCAACTGAACTATAACCACCTCCGATGCTCAGAAAACCGGTAGGTCTTTCCTTGACTTTGACTTCGAGGTCCATGGCCTTTTCCTTGTATTTTGGCTTCGGCACCATCTCGACTGTTTCGAAGAAATTAAGGTTATTTATCCTCTCGTAACTTCTTCTGAGTTTTGAACTGTCATATGTATCACCTTCGTCGAGTCTGACTTCCCTCCTGATTACCTTGTCCCTGGTCTTGGTATTGCCTGACACCTCTATCCTGCCGATTGTGTACTTATCGCCTTCCTCAATGTTCAGGGTAACCTTGACGGTCCTGTTCTTGTCGTCAGGTGTCAGGTCGGGAGTGACAGAGATAAGGGCATACCCATTTTCCGAATAGAGGGTTGAAATAGCGAAGATGTCTTTTTCCAGCATATTTTTCTGAAATATGCTGTCTGGTGAAAGCTTTATTTTTTTCTTTATAGTTTCATTGTCAAAAGCTTTATTGCCTGTAAAATCAATGGAGGATATCTTATACTGGTCGCCTTCAGAGATTTTGATTTTAATTGTCATGCCTTTTTTGTCTTTATCTATAATGATTTCAGGTTCGGCAACAATTACCTTTATATATCCGTTATTGAAAAAAAGATTCTTTATGTTTTCGATGTCGCTTTCCATCTGGTCTTTTTTGTAATATCCGGAAGAAGTTACGAATGAAAGCAGCCACCATTCTTTTGTTTCCATCGCCTTTTTTATCTTTGACGAGGAAATATTCTTATTGCCTTCGATTATTATATGTTTGATCTTGACCTTTGTGCCTTCTTCGATTTGATATGTAAGGCTTATCTCGTCCTCAGAGATTTTATTAATAACCGGCACTACGTTTGCAAGCCAGTAACCCTTTTCTTCATAGAAATTCCTTATCTTGATAGCGTTGTCCTGAATAAGAACGGTATCTGCGATAGACCCTGTGGTTACTGATATTTTTTCCTTGATCTCTGAATCACTGAACTCCTTATTACCCTGAAATTCTATCTTTATAATAGTTGGTTTTTCCTTGACAACATAAATAAGCTTTACTCCACCTTCAAAGGCCTCGATCTCGATTCTGGCATCATCGAAATATCCCATCTTGAAGATATTCTTTATGTCATCATTGGTCTTTTCTTGAGAAATGGGTTCGCCGATCTTTTGAGAGATTTTTGATTTGACAGCCCCCTCTTCTATACGTTTTAGCCCTTTTATTTCAATTACATTAACCAAAGGCAATTGCTGAGCATAAACTATACTGCAAGCCAGAATTAGGAAGAGCAATTGCAATGCTGTTTTACGCATTTCTTCCTCCCGATTAAGAATTTATTTTTGATTGTAAGACCTGGTAAGTATAGCATTTACATAAGGGCAAAAGTAAACAAAAAAATATGCTCAATTAACGTTCAATCCATATTAAATGTAAAATCTGAGTATCAAATGAATAAGTAATTATGATTTACAGATTAATTTTTTTTATTTGACCATTAGATAAGAGGTGTTTTAATCTTTGTAGCGCCTGCATTTCTAAATTTAAGGCTTCGGAAAAAAAATCATCATAAAGGAGGAGTAGATGAAGAAGTATAATACGCCGTTGATCGATCAGTTGGAAAAAGGTCCTTGGCCGAGCTTCGTCACAGAGATGAAGAAAGCAGCCAAGAACAATGAGATGGCAAATGATGCATTGGGACATCTTGAGAAGTGTTACAGCACAAAAGTTGGCTATTGGAAACATGGCGGAATAGTCGGTGTTCTCGGTTATGGGGGGGGAGTTATTGGGAGATATTCAGAGATTGGCAACGAATTCCCCGGAGTAGCACATTTCCATACAGTGAGAATAAACCAGCCGAGCGGATTCTTCTATACGAGCAAGGCCCTCAAAGAGATTTGCGATATCTGGGACAAGTATGGAAGCGGTCTTACAAATGTGCACGGTTCAACAGGTGACCTGGTTCTCCTTGGAACAAAAACAGAGGCCCTTGAGCCGATATTTGCAGAATATTCCTCACGCGGATGGGACCTCGGTGGTTCAGGTTCAGCTCTCAGGACCCCGAGCTGCTGTGTAGGTCCGGGCCGTTGCGAATGGACAAATTATGATACCCTTGGCCTTACATATGCCCTTACTCAGGAATTCCAGGATGAACTGCACAGGCCTACATTCTCTTACAAATTCAAGATAAAATCATCAGGATGCGCATGTGACTGCGTTGCCGCCCTTGCCCGTGCAGACCTTTCTATAATTGGTACATGGAAAGGTGATATAAAGATTGATCAGAATGAAGTTAAGAATTATGCCAAGACAATGGATATAAATGCTGAGGTTGTAAGCATGTGCCCAACGCAGTGTATGAGTTATGACGGTAAAGAACTCAAGATAGATAACCCGGAATGTAACAGGTGCATGCACTGTATAACAAGGATGACAAAGGCCTTAAAGCCGAGCGGTGAAAGGGGAGCAACTCTTTGCATGGGCAGTAAGGCCCCTATTGTTGTGGGTTCACTGCTTTCATGGGTTATTGTTCCATTTATCAAGTTGGAGCCTCCATATACCGAATTAAAGGATTTAATCCGTAAAATATGGGATTGGTGGGACGAGAATGCAAAACCGAGGGAAAGGATCGGTGAGGTTATCGAGATGAAGGGCATGAGGTCATTCCTCGAGGCTATTGGAGTTGAACCGCAGCCACAGCAGATCAGGGAGCCGAGGAAAGATCCGTTCATGTTCTATACAGATGCTGATGTTGAATCATATAAGGCAAAAGAGGCAGAAGAGAAGAAGACCGGAAAATATAGATTCTAAATTTAAATATATTAATTAAGGAGGAGATAAAAATGGCATTACCACAGAGAAAAACAGACGTAGGCCCGCCTAATTTTGAACAGTTTCTGCCGCCTGTAATCAAAAAGAATTACGGCAAATGGAAATACCATGAAGTGATTACACCGGGCAGTATGGTTCACGTTGCAGAGAGCGGAGACAAGTTGTGGACCGTAAGGGTGGCGTCTCCGAGGCTTTTAGCTACAGATACGATCCGCGAGCACTGCGATATCGCAGAAAAATACTGTGACGGGCATCTCCGCTACACTACAAGAAACAACGTTGAGTTTCTTGTATCTGATGAAAAGAAGCTTGAGCCGCTCAAGAAAGAGCTTAAAGACCGCGGATTTAAGATGGGCGGTATCGGAGCCGGCATAACCAATGTCGTCCACACCCAGGGCTGGGTACACTGCCACGGCGCATGCACAGACGCATCCGGGCTTGTAAAAGCGATGATGGACGAACTCTTTGAGTATTTTGAGTCAAAGAGGCTACCAAACAAGGTCAGACTTGCAGTTGCCTGCTGTGTTAATATGTGCGGTGCTGTCCATTGCTCGGATATAGCTGTTGTTGCAGTTCATACAAAGGTACCGACAGTAAAACACGAAGACTTCAAGAATATGTGCGAGCTCCCGACCGTTATTGGTTCATGCCCAACCCGTGCAATCAGCCCTGACCCGGCTAACAAGAGCGTCAAGATCAATGCTGAAAAATGCATGTACTGCGGCAACTGCTTTACAGTATGTCCGCCTATCAGCATCAAAGATCCTGAACGTGACGGCGTTGCCATCGTGGTTGGCGGAAAGATAAACAGCTTGAGATCAAATCCAAAATTCTCAAAGCTCGTAATCCCTTATATCTCTAATGAGCCGCCGAGATGGCCGAAGGCAGTTGCAGCCATAAAGCATATCGTTGAAGTATATGCCTTACATGCGAGAAAGCATGAGAGAATCGGCGAATGGATCGAGAGGATCGGCTGGGAGAAGTTCTTCAAACTCACTAACATTGACTTTACATTCCAGTGCATTGATGACTTCACATTCATGAGAGATACAATGAGGACTGCATCAACATTTAAGTGGTAGTTTAAAGACAGTAGCAAGGGATTAGTGGTTAGCAGTCAGGTAAAATCCTGACTGCTAACTGTTTTAATTACTAACTACTTTAAAGGACAGGGTAAGATATATGGAAAAAGAAGAATTAAAGAATAAAATCTATGCATTTTGTGAGGCTGCAAAGGGCAAAAAAAAGCTGAAAGAAAAAGATATCATCAAAGGCGTATCAGCGGAACAGAGCGTAGAGCCGGATGAAGTGAAGAAAGCCCTGAGAGAAATGATAGACGTTGGAAAGCTTATGTACTCTTACGGCGGCGGCGCAAGCTCGGTTGAGATTCCGAGTGAGGAGTATCTGAGAGAAAAAGGCCTTTTGAAGTAAAAAAGTCTGCTTATCGTTTCTTGATTTAATCTTAAACAGGGGGGGTAGCCCCTCTGTTTTGTTTTCAGGATTTGATAATCTTATTTCTTCTGCTGTAACTTCTGCTCATCTATTCATGGGTTATCTGTGTTAAATCGATTCCATGATCATGCCTGCACAGCCACATAGTCCTATGAGTAACGCAACAGATATTTATTTTCAA
>JAKAKQ010000146.1 GCA_021813425.1 Nitrospirota bacterium | reverse complement strand
AGACATATTTTTTCAGGGAAAAATCTCAGCTCGACGCCTTTTCAGAACTCCTGAAAGAGATAAAAAAAGCCAAATTGAAAAAGAAACAGAACAGGTTAAGAATATTATCCCTTGCCTCCTCAAGCGGCGAAGAGGCATATACCCTGAACATCCTGCTTCAGGAAAGCGGCCTTTTCGCCTGGGACTGGGACGTCAGGATAACAGGTATGGACATAGACAAAAACGCAATTATTAAAGCCAGGGAGGCATGTTATTCAAAAAATTCCTTCAGGGCCATCAACGGCAATGCAGACATTATCGATAAATATTTTGTTATTGACAGGGATTGCTATACATTAAGGAACTTCTTCACTAAAAACGTTGAGTTCAGACACGGCAACGTTGTCGACGGCAGATCATTTGCCGGGATCAACGACATGGACTTCATCTTCTGCAGGAATGTCCTGATCTATATGGACGACAGCGCAATAGAAAAGATCGCCAAAAACCTGTACAATTGTATATCGGACTACGGCTATCTGTTCATAGGGACATCCGAAAGCCTTATTCAAAAGACCGACCTCTTTGTTCCAGAATTCAGAAACGGCGTAATCGTTTACAAGAAAAATGTCAAAGATTAGGGTCCTTATCGTAGACGATTCTCCTTTCATCAGAAAAGCCCTTCTCAGGATATTTGAGTCTGAACCTGAAATCGAGGTCGCAGGCGTTGCAAGGGACGGGAAAGAGGCAATAGAAAAAGTCATGGCGTTGGATCCCGATGTCATAACGCTCGACATAATGATGCCGGGGATAGACGGCATAGATACCCTAAAGATCATAATGGAGACTAAACCAACCCCTGTGCTGATGCTCTCCCAGTATACACGTGAAGGTGCTGAACTCACCCTGAATGCCCTCGAAATCGGCGCGATGGATTTTGTGGATAAGTCATCAGCCGGGCTGATGGATTTTTCAAGACTCGCAAAAGAGATAGTATCAAAGATCAAGGCGATTGCAGGCAGCAAGCCGCACCCCACTTTTATTTCTCCCCTGGTAAGGGGGGATATAGAGGGATTGAAAGGCAAAGGGATTATAGATGCAGTCGCTGTCGGCACATCAACGGGAGGACCTCCTGCACTTCAGGTACTTCTGCAGAAATTTCCGGCAGGCGTCAGCTTCGGACTTCTCATAGTCCAGCATATGCCGCAAGGTTTTACAGGACCGCTGGCCAGAAGGCTTGATTCTATATGCGATATCCATGTAAAAGAAGCAGAGGACGGCGACAGGGTCGAACCAGGCCTTGCCCTGATCGCTCCGTCAGGCCTTCATATGACGACAAGAAAAATCCGGAGTTCGGCTCTCGGGATCGAGGGGAAAATAAAACTCGAGGCTGAACCGATAAACTTCGCTCACAGGCCGTCTGTAGATGTGCTTTTCCAGTCGGTAGCAAAGGTTTATGGATGCCGTGCAATCGGTGTTATATTAACCGGCATGGGTTCTGATGGTGCAAAAGGTATGCAATCGATAAAAGAACAAGGCGGTTTTACGATCGCCCAGGATGAAGCAACATCTACAATATTCGGCATGCCTAAGGTCGCGATAGAAAACGGTTTTGTCGACAGGATAATACCTATAACCTCAATGGCAGAGGAGATACTAAAGCGGGCATAAAAAAATATTTTTACAACTGTCCAAAATAATCTGAATTTTCAGGGCTCATCCTTTATAAAACAAAATTTAGACAGATTAATTCATATTTTTTAAATCAGGTTGCATTAACTTCTATATAAATCCCCTCTTTGGCAAAGAGGGGTTAAGGGAGATTTTCTTAAATAAATAACTTCATTATGTGTATATTTTCCAGATTTGTAAAATCCCCCCTCGCCCCCCTTTTCCAAAGGGGGGATTAATTTAATTTGCATTATTGAGGCCATTGCAAAAGTCTTTGTTTGTCATTCCCGAGGTCTTTATCGGGAATCCAGTGCCCTTTAATCCCGAATGCTTTCGGGACTGGATACCCGTCTTCATGGGTATGACGGCAAAAGCGATTTGTTTGATACTTTTGCAAGAGGCTCTATCGTAATATTTTATTTTGGACAAGTATGATATTTTTTACAACTGATGACACTATGCCTAAAATGTCATTGTCACGGTTGTCCCTTCTCCCTTGGCGCTCTGTATCGCGATTTCTCCGCCGTGGTCCTCGATAATCTTCCTGCATATTGAAAGGCCGAGCCCGGTCCCCTCTTTCTTTGTTGTGAAAAACGGGTCGAATATTTTATCAAGGGTTTCTTTCTGTATGCCGATCCCGTCGTCCTTTACGGTTATCACCGCTGCATTGTCTTTTCTTGCAGCTATAATGTCTATCTTTTTACTGCCGGCGCCCACAGCATTATCCACAAGATTAAGAATAACCTGCGTCAGTTTGTCCATGTCTCCTTTTATAATCCCTGAAGACCGGAACTCCAGATTCAATACCACATCATCCTTTTTGGCTCTGATATAATGTTTTATTTTTTCCATGAGGATATCAAAATCTATTTCGGTAATGTTCAATTTTGAGGGCCTGCTGTAAAGAAGAAGTTCGTCGATAAGGTTCTTCAGCCTGTAGATCTCCCTGAGCATGGCCTGTAAAAGTGTCTGGTGCTGTTCGGATATTATCTCCCTTTCCAGTATCTGTACGATAGCCGAGATTCCGAAAAGGGGGTTCCTTATTTCATGTGCAACCCCTGCAACAACCTTCCCCATAGCCTCAAAATTCTGTTTCTTCCTGAGAGCCTCCTGGAGTTTTTTGATCTCTGTCAGATCTCTGAACAATATAATAATGCCGTTCTCCTTATGTGATTGATCGAGGAGAGAAGAATTTGCAAAACCGATAGGGATGCTATTACCGTCCGGCAAAGAGATGACTATCTCCTTGTTAAGGTTGTGTTCTACCGTAAGCATAGCTTCTGTCTCAGGGTAAATATCAGCGAGTCTTTTCCCTAAAACATAGTGAGGGTTAATCTTCAGGATCTCTTCTCCGGTTTTATTTATTTTTAAAATACGTCCCTGATTATCCAGAACGATTATGCCGCTGCTAATATTGTTAAAAATAGTCTCTGAGAACTCTTTCTGTTCAAGGAGCTCCCCGTAAAGAAGCGCGGTCTGAATGGCAGAAGCAGCCTGGCTTGCAAAGAGAGAGGTGATGGCCTTCTCAGAGTCGGTCATAAAAAAATCGCTCTTTTTGAAGAGTGAAAGACAGCCGTATACAGTCCCGGTCAGTTTCAGGGGAACCACCGCTACATAAAGGAAACGGTGTCTCTCGATTAAATCGCCCAGACATTTCACATCATCGATCTTTATTGTCTCGATGGCGCGTTCCTCGATTATAGCCCGTCCCAGAAAAGAATCGTCTATAGGAAGCGAGGCGGGTATATACTCCTTCTCAACATGTGAGACATCCTTAAGATATAATCTCCCGTCTTTCCCGATAAGCCAGATAATCGCTGCATCCATTTTTGCAAATACTGTGGCAGATAAGACGATGGATCTTATGAGTGTATCCATGTTCAGATCACGGATCGCCTCAACGGATATATCATGCAGTTTTATAAGGTTGCTTATATCATTTTTCTTGGAATCGATGAACCTCTGGTTCTCTATGGCAGATGCTATCTCGGACGAAATGATCTCAAGGGAATGCATGGATGTTTTTGTTATCTCTCCTTTTCCTCCGGCGATCAGAACCCCCAGGACAGGGAAGACATCGCAGTGGAGACAGCCGTATATCTTTTCCTTGCCGGCTATTGCCTGAGGACTTCTGCAAAGCGTATCACTTATCAGCCAGCACCTGTCATCGGGGCTGTCAAACGCCGGACAGTTTTCAAGAGTGCAAAGATTGATCTCCCTGCATCTTTTCCTCTGGTGAGACAGGATCGGTATTATAACCACATTACCCAGCGTATCCGGGGCATATATATCCGCCGGTTTTTTTATCGCGGGTTTTGCCTCCCTGACAACCTCTGCAAACGGGTGTGCGGTTGAAAGTGCTATATCGAGATCACACAGATCATCATTAGTGCCTCTTTTTAACTCCTGCATTATCAGCCCTGTCTTATTATCTATAAGACAGAGGGCTGCATAACTGTAGCCCATCTGATCTGTTATTGCGTTCAGGAACTGTCCGATGATATCTTTAAGACCGAGATCACCCCTGAATACTTCCGAAGACAGTTCAGCAATCACTCTAAGGTCCTTTGTCCTCTGTCTGACCACATTTTCCAGGTTCACATGCGACTTTTCCAGACTTTCGGCCATATCATTAAAGCAGGAGGCGAGCGCGCCAATCTCATCATTGCTTTTAATATCTATCCTGTGATCAAGTTTTTTGGTCTTCAGGATTTCTGCCCCTTCGTTCAGAGTCGCTATAGGTTTTAAAATCATCTTTTTCAGGACGATTATGAGGAATATCTCGCTTGTCAGCCCTAAAAAGACAGCAAACAACAGGATGCGCCTGGCAGTCTCCCTGATTCCGCCCTCTATAATCTCCCGGGAATGCTTTATAACGATCATGCCTCTTGTGCTGTCATGCAGACTATGACATTTGTGGCATCCTTTTTCGTTGTTAAGCGGTTTGTAGAATATGAGGGCATCTTTTGTCCT
>JAKAKQ010000326.1 GCA_021813425.1 Nitrospirota bacterium | reverse complement strand
CTCTTGCTGTTTAACGGGTATTCGTTTTCAAATTCTTTCCGTATCGCAGCAATAATTTCCTCTTCCGTTGCGTCCTCATCAAGGCCTTCGAGTATTTCATCCTTCATCTCTGTTGCAAAAGCACTGAATACCAAGTCTTCGTCAGAGGAACTCTTTACAGTATCGTAACGCTGCAGGTCATCGCTTTTCATTAAGTCGTTCTCAACAGCGTATGCTTTTAGTTTTGCCTGATAAACTTCTTCGTCTTTTTTTATCTGGTCCGGGGTCTTTCCGGCCTTATCGTTTTTTTCGGCCAATGCCTGCTTCAATTCTTCGAGGCTATTGAACTTTGTCTCCTTCAACAATTCAGCAACCGGATCTGGTTGCTTTTCTTTTGCCTCTCTTGCCGCTTTTTCTTCTGGCGTTTCAGTACCAGCATTTTTTTCTTTCTCTTCTCTGGCGGCTTTTTCTTCTGCCGTTTCGCCACTTTGCTGATTCTGCTGTTGCTGAGTGTCTTTTAATTTAGCAGCCTCCTGCTCCACCAGAGCATTTACCGCTTGTAAACCATCTTGCATATTGAAACTTTTTCGGGAGTAACTTGAAAGAAAAACCTTTGCAAATGTAAAATAACTTATAAAAGAAATTAAACGACTTGTTTATGCCATAAAATATTTACTTTTGATAAACTATTGCCCATGTCAACTCCGCTTCATTGGAATCCTGTTGTTGAAATATACAGAGGAACCCCAGTAAAAAAATACCCCGTCTTGAGAATAAATGTCTCCCAGACAGAAATGAAAAAAATAATTGACATGAGGGTTGATAAGGGATTATCAACCCGGGATATTATTGAAAGAGGTTATCTCCTGTGCCCGTGCAATAGTCTTGAAATAAAAAAATCTTCTTATGCAAAAGGCTATTGAACTCGCAAGGCTTGTCGGAAAAGACTTTCATAAAAACTGGGAAGAACAACTGGAGGAATACAATCTTACCGGAATATTTTCTTCCGTTTACAATACCGCCGAAACATTAGAAGATAAGAATAAAATCATTTGTTATATCATTCACGCCTATAATCCGGATTCGTTTTGGCTCGATATGAACAAAGACAGAACGGATAATAAAATAAAAATACTTAATAGCCTTGATGCTGATACAAAATCAGAATTATACCAAAATATAATCAATGGGAAATACGAAAGTGTAAATATTTCAATATTCAGCTTCCTGGAAGAACTTAAAGACTGGAGATGGCGGTCAATATTTGATTTGCTTGAATATGCTTCCCGGATGTCAAGATTCGCAGCTATGGAAACATCTGACGAAAAAGAGTATGAGAAAATAGCAAAAGATGGCGCCGTTCAAAAATACACAGAAGAAGTATCTATTGAAACCATCACTAAGGTAAACAAAGAAAAAGGCAACCTGATCCATCAATCTATTGCTGCCAGAGAAAAAGCAGATATGCTACTTTCCCAGATACGAAAAGAATTTGCGGTGACCGATGATGCTGTTCAGCAGGATTTTAATTTTTCTTTCACCGAGACAGCAAAAAAAAGAGACATTTTAAGCTGGAGAGAATTTATAAAAGAAATAAAGCTAAAGAAACTTACAGCGTAACGGGCTGCTGCATTTCAAGATTTTTTTCATGCGTCTTATTTTCCTTCTCAAGATCCGCCTTTTGTTTATTCTCCCGCTCCCTCAATAAATCTGTTTCATTTTTTAATTGAGATTGGCTTCTGTATTTTGCATCGTTGAGAGAATTGTTTACCATCTCATCAACTTTCCCCTGTGTAATAATATTCTGGTCTTTTCCTGCATCTTTAGCTTGCTGGAGAGCTTGTGCTATTTTAAGGTCTGCTTCTTTTAACTGCATGGCATATTCCTGCTGTTGCGCTGCCTGTTCTTTCAATAACTGCCGCCCCTTCTTGAGAGCGAGCCGCATCAACACAAAAGCATATTTCCAATTATCAACACCCACAAGAAGATAAATGAATTCTTCATTTAATTCTTTTGTTTTAACATATTCAAGGGCAAGCTGCATGATAAATTCTTTCTTGGCCTGATTATCTACATAACTTACCGTCATACCAACGCATTCCGGGTCAATGTCTTTCATCCCTTCAATAGCAAGCCCATTGGCATACCCTACATTCTCCATGAATTCCTCCCATCTATCGGGGAATTTATACAGATCAACCTCCCTGGCAATATCAATGATATATCTTACGCATCTCTCTCCATACATCTTCAAGAAATCCTCATAACCTTTCTGGATAAAAAACCTTGAACTATCTGTGGCCTTTATTGTTTGCTCCATAGCCGCAACCGGTGTCCTTGGCTTAACCTCCTCTCCGGCAGTTGCGGGAGAGAATGCGAGCGATTTAATTAACAAGTCATACAGCATGAACATCTGAGACAAACACCCCTCTGCCTTTTTGTGATACTCGTTTTTTATAGTAAGCATCATCTTATTTGGGTCAAGCATTGGGTTGCCGTTCTTATCAGTCATTCTCAGAAATCCTGTCCCCTGCTGTTTGATAAGACGCCATTGTTCCATATAAGCATCCCTGCCATTGCCTCCTGTAGGTATATCGGGATCGCCTCCTCCAATTTTATTTTCTTCATCAATAGCCCCAAGCAGACCTCCTATAAAATCATCAGAAAGTATCGTGGCATCAATGTCGTTTACAAGATAGTTCTGGTATTTATGCCACAAGTGAGTAATTTTTGGCATGAAAGACTGTACTATGTCTGTAAATGTGGCTTGAGAAGAATTGTCATAAATAACCAACGGGCTTTTTGAATAACGACCATTATCTCCATACCGTTGCTGGTCCTGAAATTTCTGCAGGTTAAAGATATATTGAGACTGCCATGCCCAATTAGCATTGTTAAGGTCTGCCATAACGGGCGGGATGTAATTCCACCACCTCCATACATTATATCGTTTTTCAACTTTTTTCTGATTGTCGTTCTCTGGCTCCCAGCTTAATTCAACCTGCTGCCTGAATGCCGCCCCTGTGGTAATATCTATTTCTTCCATCTCGGCCTCCATGTCAGTAGATAACATGGCCGCCTTTCCTACTCTTACCATGGCGCTATCCCTGATGAAGTTGGCGGACGCAAAATTATAATATTCGTCTCTCCAATCAACAGAATGATACCCCTGCTGTTTCATTAACAGGAATACGCTTTTCATTTTATCCTGTGAAAGGTTCTTGCCCATTGTTCGGATAAAATCCCCGAATGAAATAACATACTCGGTGAAATAATACTGAATATCTTCTCCGTCCTTTCGGCGGAATGGACTTGTGAACAATGTTTCTGGAACAAATCTCTCTATTACCGGCCTGCCGGTTATTAAATCGGTGTACCATTCCCCACAGGCTTTATTGAAGTGCATGATGTCGTTGATGAATTCATCTGCCCACCGCTCCTGCCACTTATTAAGATTGAAAATGTAATATTCTAACCCGAGTTCAAAAGCCATCTCATAATCGCCTTTATAAATAAATTCATTATAAAGTGCCATGTCCTGATCGTCAGTAATCTGGTTTTTTATAAGGTCAAGGAATTTGTTTACCATATCCGGGCTTTTGGTAACATCATCTTCTTTCTTCATCAGATTGTCTGCCCATTTGTACGGGTCCTGTATGTCTGATACCCCCGGAATCCCCAACTCTTCGCTGAAATAATTTATAAGCTCCCTGAATTTTTTCTGATAAAGAATTTTGTAATTATCATTCATCTGCCGGGTCTTCGCATATTTATCAGTGAGGTTTATCTCAAGCTGCTTACCGGTCTTTTCAATATCTGCTTTAACAATATTTTTTAAATGCAGGTATATCGGGTTAGCCTTCCAGTCAGATGCAAAGTATTCTGCAGTGCCGCCGGAGCCCATCGGTGTTTTTGGGTCAACTATTTGCTTATATTCTGATTCATTTATTTCGAGCCTGTCTGATTTTCTGTATGGCTCTGCCTTGCGTGGGTCAAGAAATAGTTTTGAGCCACCTGACCGCTTCATAAAGAATAATGCCTGCGCTGCCCATACTTCATTTTTTTTTGACGGATCAAGACTTGTTAAGTCGGAAAACCATAGTGTTCTGTCGTTGACCGGTGTTTTAGTTTTCTTAGTTGACTTTGCCAAGGCGGGATATTTTCACCAAAAGTAAAATATTTTTTTTGACTTTAGGAAATTTATCGTTATAGGCGGCACAGAATGTCCTGTTCAAAAACAATGCTCACTTCTTTGTTATCAATATAGCGGCTGAATAAGTCAGACTCTTTTATCATTACTTTGTCTCCATCTTTATACCCGCTGGATGGGTGTGCAGAAATTACTTCCCTGGTGCATATATCCTCCGTCTCTTCTCTTAATAAACCACTCTTTGCCACTGCAAGTTTGGTAGCCTTTTCGTGCTTCAGGAATACATACGGGTGAAAGGCTTTTATTTTCCCCATCCTGACCACGCCCAATAGTGTTGATAGAAAATCGAAATCACCAGTCTTCCAGGTCTTTCTTCCGTCCAGCATTGGTGTTGAATCTGTTTCGTGGTAAGTTGAATGCGCCCGGATCGCTACGAGACGGTTCCCGTTTTGATAACCCACCAGCGCATCATCATTGGCCGTAACGAGATAATCAAT
>JAKAKQ010000002.1 GCA_021813425.1 Nitrospirota bacterium | reverse complement strand
CTGGTATTTACTCCATGACTTTGGCTATCCGGTCTTTTTTATAGCACTCTTCATTATTTATAAGCCCATTTTATTCAAATGGGAGATCAAGAAAGATGATTGTTTGAGATTAATACTCACTCTATCTATTACGTTTATGATTATGACTCTTATCCCGATATTTTTTGGTTCGGAGACAATGATGAATTGGAACCTTAATCGTTTCCTTGCGCCACTGATGTTTTGGGTCTATATTTTAGCAGGCGCCAGTTTTGTCTATATAGTCTCAACTCGGTTTAAAACGAATGTTGCCATTATTACATTACTGTTATTGTTGGGGATATTCCCTACATTACGTTTGGCATACATCTCCTTAATATTCGAACCGATCAGAATAGTAAACGGTATGAATACCGTCTTATTGCTTGATGAGCATCCAACATCCCAAGCGGAAATAATAAAACTCAAATAGGAACTGCCTCATAATGTGTGGAATAGTCGGTATTTTTTCCTATGCAGATCGGCTGAAGACATGGCCGAAAGATGGCCTCGACTTTATGCTCAATCAGATTACCCATAGAGGTCCTGACGACAAAGGGATGCATATAGAGGACGGATTGTTTCTTGGGCATACGCGTTTAGCTGTGATTGATTTATCACCGACAGGGCATCAGCCGATGATGACAGGAGACAAGAAATATATTGTCAGCTATAATGGTGAAATTTATAATTTTAGACAAATTCGTAATGAGTTGGAACATAAGAATTACAAATTTAGATCACAATCAGATACCGAAGTATTGCTGTATGCATGGCAAGAGTGGCGTGAAGCATGTTTGGAAAAAATAGATGGAATATTTGCCTTTGCTATTTACGACAGAAACGCAAAAGAACTTTTCCTGGTGCGCGATCATCTTGGGGTTAAACCATTGTTCTATACAATGCATCACGGTCAAATAGTCTTCGCATCTGAACTCATGGCCTTGTTTGGTCCGCTCAATCCTTGCCCTGACGTGGAGGGAAAGGACCTCGACACATATTTTACATTTAACTATCTTCCATCACCGCGCACAGGTCTGAAAGGCGTGAGTCAACTTTCACCTGGTTGTATTTTGTCTGTGAATAGGCATGGTGAATCGCTCAAACATTATTGGAAGCCCATTTATAAAACTGACATTGCACAGAGGGCTTGTGAACAAACCGAGCGCTTTAAAGAATTGCTTTCTTCATCCGTAAAAACTCAACTGGTCTCGGACGCACCACTCGGCCTTTTTCTTTCAGGGGGTCTGGATTCTTATTCTGTTGCACTCTCATCAGTTGAAACCGGGCATCACCCAGAGACATTCACACTCGGCTTTGATGATAAAAATTTTAGTGAAGTAGCAGCAGCAGAACAATATAGCGAATATCTTGGCATAACCAATGAATCAACAATGTTTGTCTGGAATGAAAATGAAATTTATAGCACATTAGGGGCCATGAGTGAGCTGTTAGCTGACGCTTCGTGTTTTCCTTTATATCAGCTATCCAGGTGTGCGAGGAAGAGAGTTACAGTTGCCTTGGCTGGTGACGGCGGGGATGAACTCCTTGCCGGTTACGATACTTACAAAGCAGGAGAAATAACCCCGTTCATCCGAATGCTTCCGGATGTTTTCAAGAGGTCTCTCAGAGGAATTGCGCGTTGGTTTCCATCAGATAACCGTCGCTATGGTCTAAGAATGGTTGTGGATCGGCTATTGGATGCGGCAGACGAGGGTTATGGAAGAGATCATGCATCATTTCGCCGCATTTTTTCTCCGGCTATCAAAAAACGTCTTTATACACCAGATTTTTACAAGGCGACCGCACAGCTTGATCCTTTGGGTGAATATGCATCTCTCCTGAAAGAAGTTCCGGCTGATAGGTCTTATCTGACGGCCCGTCAACACGCTGATTTAATATTTCATCTTCCGAGTATTTTAGCCAAGGTCGACAGAATGAGCATGGCAAACAGCCTCGAAGTGCGTGTACCACTTCTAAGCAGACAAATGATAGAATTTTGTATAAACCTTCCTGATAACGCTAAAAGATCAAGGGGAAAGGGCAAGCACATATTACGAGAGGCAATATCAGGGAAAATACCACGGGGTTCATTATCACGCCCGAAAGCAGGTTTTTTACCCCCTGTTGATAAATGGTTCAGGGTAGCTGGACCTATGAACAGGGTATTTGATGATCATCTTTATCGGGCGAAGTCTTCGATTGATTGGCTGAACTGGAAAGAAGTCGAGAAGATATGGGAAGAGCATCGAAAAGGTAAAATTGAAGCAGGATTTATTCTCCTTGGAATCCTTCAATTCATTAACTGGAGTCAGCAATGCAAGATCCGAGCGTAATAAAAAGTTCCTTCTACGATTCTCAGTGGAAAGAGTGGAATGATATGATTCAATATTCACCTGCACCCAGGTTCAGGAGGACAAAAATTATTTCATGGTTGAAAAAATTATCTGTTCGTTCACTCCTTGATGTGGGTTGTGGAAATGGTGAATTCCTTCTGCAATTACACAAGGCTCTTCCGAAAGTACAATTATCAGGTGTGGATGTTGCTTCTGAGCTCATCACATCTAATCAGGCCCGGATGCCGGAATTTAGGTTCGATATCTTGAATATCGACAAGCATATCCTTTCTGAACGATGTGATGCCATCGTTTGTATGGAGGTTATTGAACACTGTACAGATTATCAGGAAGTAATCGGTAGGTTGGCGAAGATGACGAATCAATGGCTTTTGATTACTGTACCATGCGGACCGGTTTTCGAGATTGATCGTCGTGTCGGACATGTAAAGCACTTCACAGCCAAGGAAATTCGTCAGGCGTTATCTGATGTAGGGATGAAAACCGTAAAACTGCAGGGTTGGGGATTCCCGTTTTTTAATTTGTACAAACATGTGATTAATTTAGCACCTGATATGATGAGCGACTCTTTTCTCTCATCCAGGGGTTACTCCAGAAGGCAGAAGATAATTTCTTACGCCACTTATGCAGCGTTTAGATTGTCAATGCCATTCTGGGGGTATCAATTGTTTGTTCTTGCAACTCATTAGATGGCTGAGATGAAAATATTATTTTTTTGCTTAGAGTGGTCTAATCATATATATGGGATATCATGGTGTTTACGATGAAAAATGTTTTAATTACCGGTGCTGACGGATTTATCGGTTCTCATCTCACGGAGGCATTGGTTGCATGTGGGTATAATGTTCGTGCCTTTGTGCTGTATAATTCATTTAACTCCTGGGGATGGCTGGATCATTCAGATCCGGAGGTCAAAAAGAGTATTGAAATTTTTGCAGGGGATGTGCGTGATCCTCATGGGGTCAGGCAGGCGATGAAAGGGTGTGATACCGTTTTCCATCTTGCGGCTTTGATTTCTATCCCATATTCATACCATTCTCCGGACACGTATATCGATACCAATGTAAAAGGAACACTGAATATCGTTCAGGCAGCCCGGGAGCTGGGAATATCAAAAGTTATTCACACCTCCACCAGTGAAGTCTATGGCACGGCCCGGTTTGTCCCAATCACGGAAGACCATCCTTTACAAGGCCAATCTCCCTATTCTGCAAGTAAAATTGGGGCTGACCATATCGCCATGTCTTTTTATCATGCTTTTAATACTCCCGTCAGTATTGTCCGTCCGTTTAACACCTATGGACCTAGACAATCTGCAAGAGCTATCATTCCAACTGTTATCACCCAAATTGCCAGCGGTTTCAGGAAAATAAAACTGGGGTTGTTGAGTCCGACCCGAGATTTTAATTATGTGGCAGACACTGTGAAAGGCTTTATCGCAGTGTCAGAATCGGATCAGGCATTGGGGGAAGTGATTAATATCGGTAGCAATTATGAAGTCTCCATGGGAGATACCGTCAAGATGATTGCAGAAATTATGAATGCGAACATAGAGATTGAATGTGAATCTCAGCGGATAAGGCCGGAGAAAAGTGAAGTGGAGCGGTTATGGGCAGATAACAGCAAAGCCGGTAGATTGACGGGTTGGGCTCCGGCATATGCTGGTATTGATGGTTTAAGACGAGGGTTGGAAAAAACTGTAACCTGGTTTGTTAATTCTGATAACCTGAAACAGTATAAATCGGGAGAATACAATATTTAATGGCAAATCTGGACATTAAAGGAATCATTGAGGCTCTCAAAAGCATTACCAAAGGGTTTCCAGAGCCTGTTTCTCTGCATGAGCCAACATTGCGCGGCAATGAATTAGCGTATCTGAAGGACTGTCTCGACTCGACCTATGTATCTTATGTCGGCCGGTATGTGGAAAAATTTGAATCCATGCTTGCTGAATTTACAGGTGTTCAAAAAGCAGTAGCTGTTGTTAGTGGTACCACCGCGTTGCATATCGCCTTGAAATTGGCAGGGGTTGAATCGGGTGATGAGGTTTTTGTACCTGCATTGACCTTTGTGGCAACGGCCAACGCAGTGGCCTATTGTGGCGCAATTCCTCATTTTTCAGATTGCGAAGAGAGAACCCTTGGACTTGATCCTCATAAACTGAAGGACTACCTGAAAAAGTTTGCTCGGATAGAAGGGGGTGTATGCACAAATAAAATATCCGGGAGGCGGATAAAGGCGGTTGTTCCGGTGCATGCATTT
>JAKAKQ010000269.1 GCA_021813425.1 Nitrospirota bacterium | reverse complement strand
TTTTCAGATGGCGGATAAGATCCTTGATTATATGGCAGACGAAGGCGAACTCGGCAAAAAACTCTGCAAAGATCTTGAGGAAGGGAAAATAACCCTTCCCCTGCTTTACCTGTTAAAAGTGACCGGGGAAGATGAGGCGATCGAAATAAAGAATATACTGAAAGACGGTTTTGCAGAAAAAGGACTTGCGAGGATCCTTGTCCTTTTAAAAAAGTACATGTCTATAGATGCCTCATTTAAAAAGGCTCAATCCCTGATAGATGAGGCCAGTGCCGAACTTTCGGGTTTCCCGGATTCACAGGCAAAAGAAGCATTGCTGGCTATTGCTGCTTATTCACTACACAGGGAGAAATAATGCACGCGCTTGTTGAACTTGCAAGAAAGAGCGTAGAAGAGTTTATAAGAAACCGAAGAGTAATATGTGCGCCTGAACCCCTGTCACACGAAATGGCTGGGAAGGCCGGCGTATTCGTAAGCATAAAAAAACATAGACAGCTGAGGGGGTGTATAGGGACTTTCATGCCGTGTGCTGAAAATGTTGCAGTTGAAACTATAAAAAACGCCATATCCGCTGCAACCCAGGACCCCCGCTTTGAACCTGTGAGAGAGGATGAATTAAATGACCTTGTATATTCTGTTGATGTGCTGTCTCCTCCTGAGAAGGCAAAAGATATCAGCGAACTTGATCCGAAAAAGTACGGGGTAATAGTTACCAGCGGTCACAGAAAAGGCCTTCTTCTGCCGGATCTCGAAGGTGTGGATACTGTTGAGGAACAATTGCGGATAGCAAAGATGAAGGCAGGGATAATGTTAGATGAGAGAGTTGATGTATTCAGATTTGAAGTTCATAGATATACCTGATTATGTTGAATGACAGCTTGCAGAAGGAAAACCGCGGTACCATTACTGACGGTATCCGGAAAGGTATTCGGTTGTTATTCATTTTATTGTTGGCAGCGGCTGTATTTATAGAAGGATATTATATTTTTGTATTAAGAGATAAGATAAACAAACAGACTGAGGAGTTAAAAGATATTTCTTTGCAGCTTCAGTTCTTGAAAAACGAGAGAGATAATCTGCATGAAGAACTGTCTTCAGTTAAAAAATCAGCAGGAGAAAGTCAAAATGGAAATACCACTGAAAGGTAATATCAAGGACATAAGCCTGGTAAAAATACTTGTACCTCTTAACAGGAACAGAAAGACCGGAATTCTCTCGATAAAAACCCCTGCATTTACAAAAAAAGCATATATCAACCTCGGGGATGCCATTTTTGCATCTTCCACGTATGAAGATGACAGGCTGGGGGAGATGCTGCTTAAGGCCGGAAAGATAACTGTAGAACAGTATGATAAATCTGTAGAGGTCCTGAAATCCACGAAAAAAAGACAGGGCGCCATACTCGTCGAATTAGGGTATCTGACCCCAAAGGACCTTTTCTGGGGAGTTAAATATCAGGTCAAGGAAATAATTCAGAGCATGTTTTTGATCGAAGACGGTGAATATGAGTTTATAGAAGGGACACTTCCGACTGAAGAGGTAATAACGCTGAAGATGAGTATGGGGAATCTGATATACGAGGCGGTCAATCAGATAAAAAACTGGACGAAGATAAGAAATGAAATGCCCGATACGGACTCAGTGCTTAAATTAAGCGATGACCCCCACAGCCTTTTTCAGGATATCGAACTGACAGCCCAGGATAAAAAGATACTGGCACTTATCGACGCCAAAAAGACGATCAAGGCGATTATAGATAGTTCCTGGATGGGTTCTTTTGAGGCGCTGAAGATACTTTATGTACTTTGGGCGATAGGAATGGTTGAACAGACAGCAGCTATTCAGGTCGAGGCAAAGCCCGGGAAAGAGACCGAAGAAAAGAAAGAGGAGACCGTATCTCTGAATGATATCCTGCAACCTCTCTCAGAAGAAGAAGAGTCTTTAATGAATAAAGTGGAATCTGTATATTCACGACTCAACAGTCTTAGTTTGACAGAGCTGCTCGATGTGGATGAAAAAGCAGACAGCGAGACGATCAAGAAAAATTACTTCAGGCTTGCAAAGGAATTCCATCCTGACAGATATTTTACCTTTACAGACCCTGCCATCAAGACAAAGCTTACAGCCGTATTTGATGCCATTACAAAGGCCTATCATACACTAAAGGACGACAAACTGAGGGCAGAATATTTCAAATCCCTTACAGCTCCCAAAAAAGCGGAAGAAGGCGATGAAAAGGTTAAGGCTGAAGAACAGTTTAAAAGAGGAGTTGAGGAATTCAAAAAGGGGAATTTCTGGGGTGCAGTTGATAACTTTAAATGGGCCACAAAGATGATGCCAAAGAATGCAAATTACTGGAGCTACCTTTCACTTACGTATTCAAAGGTACCCGGAAGGCTTAAAGAAGCCGAGGATGCGCTTTTGGCCGCTATAAAACTGGAGCCGTTTAATGCTGATTTTTATGCAAATCTGGGGCTCATTTATATGAAAGCCGGTTTAAAGAAAAGGGCATACAGTCATTTTCAGAAGGCATTGAAGATCGATTCAAAAAATGTAAAGGCGATGAAGGGCCTGGAACAGACCAAGGAGCAAGCTTAAACATTAGGAGTCAGGAGTTAAACCCTGTCTTTCAAAAACTCCCCGAGTTTCTTATCTATTTTAGCGATATGATCAAGTATCCAATCTACTACCACCTGGTTCGTCTCGACTGACAGGTCATATGAACCTGGCTTAGCCCCTCCCTCAAGTTTTGGGAGTTCTTTTTTAAGTTCCTCAAAGTTTTTAATGAATATTTCATGCTGTGCCTTGTGCTGTAAATAGCCGGGGTAATCATGCTCCCGCATATATTTTTCCTCTTCTCCAAAGTGAAACACTATATATTCCTCAAGGAATTTAATTACATCGCCTATTTTATATTTACAGGTATGCTGTTTGACAGCAGCGACCAGATCGTTGATCCTCGCAAAGAGTTCCTTGTGCTGGTTGTCTATAGTCTGAACCCCGACCGATAAATCCTCTGTCCACTCCATAACAGAACCTCCTTCCAAAAGTATCTGATAGTATTTTCTCATATTGCGCACTTGCGTTAAAAGCGATTTCTCAAAATATTATTATTTAAATGCACTTGTGTTTTATCGGCATCCAGCCCTCTGTTGGGACAGTAACGAAAACAGGGAAATTTTGAATTTGGGTAACTAATAAGAAAAGTGGGATGGACAAATCCATAAATTTGTTTTAAATTATTTCAGAGCACGAGGCAACTGACACATAAAAAAGGCTGTCATGCCCCGATCAAATCGGGGCATCCAGTGTTTTTGGGCTCTGTTTTAATATTGGCATGGACTTTAAAAGGAAATGTCGGAGAATCGATGATGTTGCCGCAGATGGGGGCTGCAACTTAGCGGCGGTAGCCTGCCTTGAAAAAGGGGGAATCCCTCCCTTTAGCAAAGGGAGGTTAGGAGGGATTTTAAGAAATTAAAGCCGTCAACACATCCGAAAACCTTCCGCTGGTTTAATCTGCAAGATTGAACCAACCCAAAAGCAAAAGAAATGAAGCAGAGAATAATAAGAATAGAGAAATAAACTGCACTTCAAAAGAGTCTAGCTGACTAAAAAGGGGGGTTTCAGAAAAGTAAAACTAGAAAATAATGGATTGTAAATTCCAAGAAAGCAGGAACGTTTTAAAAATGACTTTTTCTACAGATTCGTTAAGCCAATAATAAAATGAAACAAAACATCAAACGAGCATGCAAATTTGGCATTCCTGTTTTCATTGTCTTCACTCTTTTTTTCTCATTAGCTGGCTTACTGCCAGGATTATTAATAGGATTATTTGTCGGGGGTGTGACTGCACTACTGATTGGTCTTGTCAACAGTGAAACAGTGAAGGAAACCTTTGCAGATTATACCCTTGATAAAGAGAAAACGTCGCGAAAGTGGTCAAATCTCAAGAAAGTTCTTCCGAACTTGACCATGCTTCTTATAGGTGCTATTCTCACAAGCTTAGCATTTTCAAAAAAAGGAAAGGACGTTCACATATCAATAGCATCAATCATGACACGGAATAAAAGCTTTTAGTTTTGACATCGGTGTTTGCCAGCTCCGCTGAAGCAAAGCGTTCTCCGGTCGCTTCGTCCCGGAGAATGGCGCCGGGAGTTACTTCATAACCGTTCAGCCCTCGGATGAATAATCCCATCTGGTTCTTCTTTTTGTCTATAAAGTTTCTGCTTGCCATAATATATAAAAACTTATATAATGCAATTGCGTGAAACGTCTAAAATTCATTGGCTCAAGCCTGGACGATCTCCGCAATTTTCCGGACGACGCCCGCAAAGCGGCAGGCTTTGATCTGTACGCAGTTCAATGCGGACTGGAGCCGGGCGATTGGAAACCCATGCCTGCCATTGGACATGGGGTTAAGGAAATTCGCATACACGTCTTGGGAGAATGGAGAGTAATCTACGTGGCAAAGTTTGAGGATACAGTGTATGTGCTCCATTCGTTTCAAAAGAAGAGCCGCAAAACGAGTCAGCAAGATGTGGAATTGGCTCGCAAGCGATACAAACAAATAGGAGAATAATGTATGAAGGAACCTATTATCAAATCTTCCGGCAACGTATTTCTTGATTTGGGGTTTCCACCTGAGGAGGCCGCGATTCTTCAAATGCGTTCCGAGATAATGGCTGATCTCCGGAAGTTCATCAAAAGCAAGAAGCTGACGCAAGCAAAGGCGGCTGATATTTTCGGTGTCAGCCAGTCCCGTGTCTCGGACTTAATAAGAGGCAAATGGGAGAAATTCAGTCTTGAGATGCTTATCGCTCTTGCAACAAAGGCTGGGATGCGCATCACCCTTAAAAGGGCCGCATAAGCTGACATGAGTTAACAAATCGTTCGAGAGGGTCGGGCAAGAAACGCCCGCCCCTATTTTAGATAAAAGCTATCGCCTGAAAGTCCCGCTTTTTCCGCCCTTTTTCTCGATCAGCATTATATCCGAGATAATCATCCCCTTGTCAGCGGATTTGCACATGTCGTAGATTGTCAGCGCTGCTGCTGTGACAGCGGTGAGGGCCTCCATTTCAACGCCTGTCTGTCCCGTAATCTTTACTCTTGATTCAATATCTATTCTATTTTTTTTAGTGTCAATTTCAAAATCGATGTTTACTGATGAGATATTCAGCGGATGGCACATCGGGATTAGTTCAGATGTCTTTTTTGCAGCCATGATGCCTGCGATGCGCGCGACCCCAAGCACATCACCCTTGGATATTTTGTTGTCCTGTATAAGCCTGATGGTATCTTTTTTCATAAATACTGAGCCTTTTGCAACAGCCTCTCTTTTTGTTGCAGGCTTGCCGGATACATCTACCATCTGAGCCTTCCCATATTTGTCGAGGTGGGTAAGTTTTGTCATCCGCCTATCTTTGACATCGGTCTTTTTTTAGAATGCTGAGCAATGAGCGAAGAGCAACTGGTTATCTTCTGCACTTCTGACGGAAGTTCATTCAGATTATGTCCCTTTGGCTTTAACTCTACTGACAATTTCAAAAGACGCTCAATCTCTGAGTCATCCACACCGCTCCGCATAGGTGTTTTCAGGTCGATCTCTGTTTCGGAAAACAGACAAGGCCTTATTTTACCGTCAGCTGTTATCCTTATACGGTTGCAGTCTTCGCAGAAATGATGTGTAAGTGCGCTGATGAACCCGACTATCCCTTTTGCATCTTTAAGACGGTAATATTTTGAAGGGCCGTTTTTTCTTGCACGGACAGGTTCAAGAGGGGCGATGGTCTCTATCATTTTTTTTATCTTATCGGTTGTTATATATCTTTCGGTGTTCCAGAAATCAACAGAACCTGACGGCATGCATTCTATAAATCTGACATGATATTCTGTGAAAAGGGTCAGCCTGGCAAAATCAATTATCTCATCGTCATTGATGCCTTTTATGGGAACCATGTTTATTTTTATAGGTTTAAGTCCTGCCTTTTCAGCTGCTTCAAGTCCTCTTAAAACAATATCCAGGTCCCCTCCCCTTGTAATATCCCTGTATCTTGCAGGATCAAAGGAATCGATGCTTACATTTACCCTGTCCAGTCCGGCATCTGCAATTTCTCCGGCATACTTCTCAAGCAAAACGCCGTTTGTCGTCATGCTGAGGTCTTCGATGCCCTTCATTTTTTTTATTGATGATATGAGAAAGGTAACATTTTTCCTGCTAAGAGGTTCTCCTCCTGTGAGCCTCACCTTCTTGACACCGAGGCCGGCTGCTATTCTGACGATCCTTATGATTTCTTCATAGGAAAGTATTTCTTTATGAGAGGAAGGAAAGATGCCATCCGGAGGCATACAATAGATGCACCTTAAATTGCATCTGTCGGTAATAGATAATCTCAGGTAATCTATTACCCTTAAGAAGTTGTCCTTCAGGGAGTTCATTTTTTCTTGACGGGTTTTTTAATATCTTTATTATCTGTCTCAGCAAGTTTCTTTTTTGCGAGTTCGGCATCCTTTGAGTCAGGATATTTTTCTGTCAATTTCTGAAGTATTATCCTGCCGGTCTTCTTGTCCCCTATTTCAATAAAAGCCAATCCCTGCTTAAATAATGCGCCGCTTGTTTTTTCACTGTCAGTGTATTTTTTAAGCAACGTCTCATAGGCAAGGATAGCGCCTTCGTAATCCTTCTCTGAGTAATATGTCTCTGCAATCCAGAACTGTGAATTATCAGTCAGTTCATTCTTCGGATAATCCTTTATAAAGGCCTCGAACTTCTCCCTTGCCTCTTTATACTTTTTGTCTTTAAATGCCTGATAAGCTGATTCATAAGCCTTTGTCTTGTCATCAGGAGCATCTTTCTTCTCGACAACCTTGTCCTGTTTTTGTTCTGACTTGTCGGGCTCGCCGGAATCTGTCTTTGAAGAGACCGGCTGCTCCTTTGAGGGCTCCTGAGCCTTAACCTGCGATTCGATAGCTGCTAATTTGTCTTTAAAGGCCTTAATCTGGTTTTCGGCAGATGTCATCTGCGACCTTAAAAGCTCTTTTTCAGAAGCAGAATCTTTTAATGTCTTTTCAAAAAAGTATTTGTTTTCCTCGAACCTGCCTCTTAATTCCTGGAGGCCCTGTGCAATTTCCGAAAGCCTTGAGCTTATTTCAGCCTGGCTTTCCCTTACTGCAGAGAAGGAATCTTCTTTGACGGTGCCCGCGGTCTTTTCTTTCAGAAAATCTATTTCTTTCTTCGTCTCAAAAGATTCCCTCTTCAGGTTATTAACATCCTGCCTGAGAAGTTCAAAATCGCCGCTTGTAGCACATGAAGTGACAAAAAGAAGCAGGAATAAAGGGAAAAATCTCCTCACTACTTGCCTGCCTTTTCAAGGATAACAAAATGTGCCCGCCTGTTTTTTGACCAGCAATCCTCATTCTGCTCTTTGCATAAAGGTTTTTCCTCGCCGTAACTTATCATATCGATCTTTGAAGACGGAACACCGAATGAAACAAGGGAGTCTTTTACAGCCTTTGCCCTTCTGTCGCCGAGCGCAAGGTTGTATTCGTTGGTTCCCCTTTCATCGCAATGACCTTCGATCGAGAGTTTTGCGCTGCCGTTTTTAGTCATCCATGAAGAAACCGATTGAAGAACAGGTTTGTATATATCTTTTACGTCATATTTGTCAAAATCAAAAAGGATGTCCTTGAACATACCCTCTTTTTCCTGCACTGCTTTTGTCGAGAGGTCTTTTGATTCTACGGATGCCACTTTCTGTTCGGGAATCTTGTCCGAACCCTTTTGAGCCTGAGACGAATCCTGTTGCTGGCCTGACGGCTGGCCATCCGGTTTTGTTGCCACCCTTTGCTGGCAGCCGTATGAAACAAATACGATCAATACAAGAAAAATCCAGAATCTTCTCATGTTTTCCTCCTTAAAATATTAATATTATTAGTTAGGCGACCATCTCGGGCCGAAGGCCCGAAGTCCCTTTGGTGTTATTTCCTTTTGGGCTTCACCGTTTGCCCTCATTAAGTATACACCCTTTGTTCCATCCCTGTCCGATGAAAAGGTTATATATCTGCCGTCAGGTGAAAAAGAAGGGTCCTCATTGTTGCCGTGTTCGGTAAGCTGTGTTAATTCAGACCCGTCAGGTTTAATTATGCAGATATGATTTTTACCGCCTCGTCTCCCGGAAAAAACAATCCTGTCTCCAAGAGGCGACCAGCTTGGAGATGTGTTATAGGAACCTTCAAAGGTTAATCTCCTTACTTCATTGCCATCGGATCTCATCAGATAGACCTGAGGGCTTCCGCCGCGGTCTGAAACAAATGCAATGTATTCACCATCCGGCGAAACAGCAGGCGAGACATCAATGCCATAAGATGAGGTTATCTTCCTGACTCTACCGTCATCCATATTAAAAGTAAATATGTCGGGAGTCCCGTCTTTTGAGGAGGAAAAGACAAAGGAATCGCCTTTAGGAAAAAAATCACCTGCCATATTTATCCCTTTTGCATCGAAAATCTTTTTGTCGGTCATCCTTGAAAAGTTTATCAAAAAAATTCCCCATTGTCTACCCCGCTCAGAGGAATAAATTATCTTTGTGCTGTCAGGTGACCAGTGAGGAGTTAATACAAGTGTGCCTTTTAACCCGAGTTTCTTGATCCTGTGTCCGTCCCAGTCCATGATATAAATGCTTTTTTCCCCATTATCCTCAGCTACAAAGGCGATTTTGCTCCTGAATATGCCTGATTTACCTGTTAATGCCTTATAGATATCATTTGCGATATTGTGTGACAGCTGTCTTAATAAATCCTTTTCAGCCTGATATTGCTTCTTGAATATCTCTTTCCCCTCAAAAGTGTCATAGAGGGTTATGGTGGCTGTCAGATTTTTTTCTTCCAGCACGTTCCCCTTTACAACCGCTTCTATTCCAAGAGGGGTCCAGTTTATAGGCTTAAATGACTGCAAGACGGATTCTATATATGATGCCTTGTCAATATATATAAACAGACCAGTGAATGTAAGATCGTCTCTTATAATTTCTGAAATTTCTTTTCCTGAAGTCCCCTCCAGGTCGAAGATCGCTATAGGGAGTTTCTTGGCACCCGGCGATGTTATATCAATATAGACCTTTGCCTCGGCAACAGTGAATAGTGAACAGTGAATAGTGAACAGTAAAAGCAGAAGGCATATAACTGTGAACTGTTTTTTCATGGATAAAACCTTATCCCTATCTCCATCTCATATGGAGGGGCAGTAACAGGTGAAGCTTTTCCGATAGCTTTTAACGCAGACCTGTCAAAGAGTATATTGCCGGAGCTTTTTTCTAAACCCTGGACGTTAACAGTGCCGTCTTTTGATATCTTTACAAATATGATTGTCTCAAGATTCTTATCGCCTGTATCAGGATAGATCCATTCCTGCCATATCTCACTTCTTATCTTTGCATAATAACTGTCAAAAAGAGTCCCTTTTGAAGCTCCGGTGTTTACGCCCTGTGCTGAGAGTTTCTGTGTATTCTGTTCTTCTTTGCCCTTAAGCGAAATAATGGATCTGAGTTTCACTATGCGTTCGACTCTTTTTTTGGCATCGAGTTCAGAAATACGGTCTTCAAGCCTTTTCAGTGCGGTTTTATCTTCCCTGCTGTTTTTGGTGATCTCTTTTTCATCAGATAAAGAGGTCCCTTTTGGGTCTGCATCGGGTGTCGCAGTCTCTGATGTATCAGTTTTTTGTAAGTTTCCTGGTGAAACAAGACTGACGATATAAGGTGAAGGCATTACTATATTATTGGAATGTCTCAGGATTAACATTGACAAGAGCAGGACAGTTAAATGAAGCGCCGCTGACAGGGCAGCAGAATTCTGGAGTGTAGGGCCCTTCATTTTATATTAATCTTTGGCTCAGTTATCATGCCGAGTTTTTCTATGCCTGCCTCCTTTATTTCTCCCATGACCTCGACTACCAGTCCATAAGGCACATCCTTATCTGCTTTGAGAAAAATATTTGGATTCAGTTTGCTTATGGCCTCGAGCTTTTTCCGCATCTCCGGGATCCTGACCGGAGTTTCGTTCATATAAATAGTCCGGTCTTTTTTTATTACCAGGGATATTCTTTCCTCAGGTGGCAGATCTTTGCCTTTTGCCTTGGGGAGATTCACATCAATGCCCTGCTGTAAAAGCGGGGCTGTGACCATGAATATGACAAGAAGAACAAGCATGACATCGACAAAGGGCGTAACATTGATATCTGAAAGCACATTCCTGTTTCTGGTTGTTCTCATTCAGCTGCCCTGGTAAAGAGCTCAAGAAGGTCTTCAGAGAAATCTTCCATTTCGATGATCATCTTCCTGGCCATGCTGAGGTAATAGTTATATGCAATTACAGCGGGTATTGCAGCAGCAAGGCCGACAGCCGTAGCTATAAGAGCCTCTGCAATACCGGGCGCCACAACAGCAAGTGATGCTGAACCGGCAGAGCCTATCCCGTGAAAGGCATTCATAATGCCCCATACTGTTCCAAAGAGCCCTATGAACGGGGTTGTCGATCCTGTTGTTGCAAGGAAATTAAGGTATTTTTCGAGCTTAACCGATTCGAGAGTCTCGTATCTCCTGAGGAGTCGTTTTATCTCACCCCTGTCTCTTTTTGCCTCGTCTGTGTAGACAGATTTAAAAACATTTGCGATCGGGCTTAGAAATAAATTCCTTGTAGCCTGATAAAGACTTTTAGGATCCCTGTTAACTCTGTAGGCACGAAGGAACTGTTCAGACTCCTTGTTTGCCTTTGAGAAATATCTCTGTTTGAAGAAGATGATAGCCCATGAGACAACAGAGAAAAACAGGAGTATTAGAAGAACCCCTTTTACAACATATCCTGCCTGGAGAATCAACTGGATGACTGAATCTTTCATGCGTTACCTCTTAATAGTTTTTAAAAATTTAAATAATTTGGTTCAAAAAGTCAAATACACTATATATTAGTACTCTTACTATAACTATATCAACACACAAGAAAATAATTTGTTTCTGTTATAATATTCTACCCGGAGGGGTGGCTGAGCGGTTGAAGGCGACGGTCTTGAAAATCGTTGTAGGGGCAACTCTACCGTGAGTTCGAATCTCACCCCCTCCGCCATATAAATTTTAAAAAAATAGAGGTCTTGTTCGCCCCGGCGAAAGAAATAAAGGCGCCGCAATCCATAAAGCAAAAGTCCCGCACATCCTTGACATTCCACTCACATTTGCTATGATTTTAAATATCAGAACTAAAGAGATCAGAAGGAAGGAGAATATATGAAAAAGGCATTTAATTTATCGGTCTTAACTGTCTGTTTTATAGTTTTGTTAATAAGTCAGGCAACCGCAGGGAAGAAAGAATCTCACCAGGCAACAGGGCCTGTTGTAGTTTATCAGGCAAAGTTTCCTATCACCCTGCAGTCCGGAGAATACGAACTGCTAAGCAGCATACTTGAGTTTGCTCCAGGTGCTGGAGTGCCACAGCATATGCACGGCGGTCACGTGGTTGTGATAGTACTTGACGGTGAGATCCTCCTGAAGGAGAAAGGAAAAGAGAGGACTCTTAAGACCGGAGAAAGCTGGACTGAGAATCCCGGTGATCTTCACTCAGTCGTAAACGCCGGCAAAGCCAAAGCGCGCGTTGCGGTCAGCAATCTTTTGCCTAAAGGTGCTGAGGCTACCACAGTAGTTAAATAGCGACCCGCAAATACCGGCTGACGATATATATATTGTCAACAGCGGTGCAAACAAGGCCTGGATTGACAAAGCCGGACAACTATAACTGAAAGGAGAACCTATGGACGTCCCGAGGACCACTGTTGATGAGCTTAAGGCGATGATGGACAGGGAAGAGCCTGTCATAATCCTCGATGTGCGCAAGCAGGAAGCATATGCGAGCAGCGACAAGAAGATAAAGGGCGCAGTGCGCCTTGACCCTGAAAACGATGCAGGTATAAAGGATTTTGCAAGACGGCTTGGCACAAACAGTACAATAGTCGCCTATTGAACCTGAAAAGAGGAGCATACCAGTGCCCGTGTGGCAGGGATATTGATAGAGGAAGGGTTCACAAAGGTATCCGCGCTTAAGGGGGGATGGGGCGCATGGAGAAAGGCAGAATATCCACTTGAGATGAAAGAAAAGAAATAATTTGAGACACTTGTCAACAGATTCAAAGGGGCTGATATTTTCATGGCTGCTGATTTTCTTCGTAGTATTCCTTTGGTCTGCGATAAACCCTCATGACAGGTTCACATGGTTTCTTGAGGTCCTGCCTGCTCTATTGGGACTCGCGATTCTTGCAGCAACATATAAACGCTTCAGGCTCACAAGGCTTGCTTACTGGCTCATACTTGTGCATGCAATAATTCTGATGATCGGCGGACATTATACATATGCCGAAGTTCCTCTATTCAACTGGCTGAGGGATACATTTAACCTTGGCCGTAATCACTATGACAAGGTCGGTCATTTTGCCCAGGGCTTTGTCCCTGCAATTATAGCGAGAGAGATACTTGTCAGAAAGTCGCCGGTGAAACACGGAAAGTGGCTTTCTTTTATAGTCATATGCATATGCCTTGCGCTGAGTGCAACTTATGAGTTTGTCGAATGGTGGATTGCGGAAATCTCAGGCACGGCTGCAGAGGCATTCCTCGGCACACAGGGATATGTCTGGGATACACAATCCGATATGTTCCTTGCCCTTCTGGGTGCAGTCTCAGCTCTTGTCACGCTTAGGAGGGCGCACGACAGCTCACTGTCCGCACACTAAGGAATAGGGGAATAGGAATATTAGGGTTAAAGCCTGTTTTTAAATCTCACCCCCTTCTTCTAAACCTGCGAATAAAGAGGTATAATTTGTTCTGAACAAATATATTATGGGGAATGAAACTAAAATCAAACTGTTAGATTTAATCATGTGTCTTTCAGACGCAATGGATTTCATCGACCCTGCTGTTGTGAGTCATCACAAGCAAGTCGCTTATATAGCTTATAGTATCGGGACAGAAATGGGCTTGTCCTTGGCTCAACAGAACGAACTTTTACTGGCAGGCGCCCTTCACGACATAGGCGCCTTTTCGCTCAAGGAAAGAAAGGATATTCTTCAATTTGAGATAGATAATCCATCGAGACATGCCGAAGCTGGTTATGCTCTCCTTAAACTCTTTGAACCCCTATCAAGCGTAGCCTCGATTATAAGATTCCATCATATATCCTGGGATCAAGCCAAAAGAGCCGAGTTTAAGAAGCAACGTGTTCCTGTAGCCAGCCATATTGTACATCTTGCGGACCGTGTAGCCATACTTATTAATAAAAAACAAGAAGTGCTAGGGCAGGTGTCCGGTATACGCGAGAGGATCAAGGATAAATCAGGCACTATGTTCATGCCACAGATTGTTGATGCCTTTATGAACTCATCTTCCAAAGAATATTTATGGCTCGATATTGTATCTCCTTCAATACACTCTATTCTTTCTCATAAATTAAAGGGTTCATCATTTGAGCTTGCTTCTGAGGACATGATAGGGTTTTCTAAATTGTTTTCAAGGATTATAGACTTTAAAAGCCCTTTTACAGCAACACATTCGAGCGGAGTAGCAGTCAGTGCGGAATTACTGGCAAGATTGTCGGGTTTTACAGAAAGCGACTGCCGTATGATGCGTATTGCGGGGTATCTTCATGATCTTGGCAAGCTTGCAGTTCCGGTTGAAATCCTTAACAAACCAGCAAAACTCAAAGAAAGCGAATTTAATGTCATAAGACATCATACTTTCTATACCTTCCGTATCCTCGAAACGATTCCTTCATTGAAGGTTATTAACAAGTGGGCGTCATTTCATCATGAACGCCTCAATGGTTCAGGTTATCCGTTTCATTTAAAGAAGAAGAATCTCCCGATCGGCTCGCAAATAATGGCTGTTGCAGATGTTTTTACTGCAATTACGGAAAACCGCCCTTACAGGGCAGGAATGACCAGGGGAAACGCATTGAGTGTATTGGATACTATGGCCAATGATTCAGCTCTCAACAAGGAAATTATAGCTGTATTGAAGGCTAACTATAATGAAATAGACAGTGCAAGAATGTTCGCACAAGCATCTGCAACACGAGAATATAAAGGTGTGGACAAGAAAATCAGGGAATTCAAATAATCTTTAATTACGGCAATCGAATCTCTTTCCCCGGCCCTGAAATATATAAAGCCATATCTAATAATTATAACTTGATGTTGACACGCCGGTTTGATTCTGTTAATTTCAAACAAATGTATTTCAAATTTTTCAGAAAAACTTTTTTATCTATGACAGTTTTGTTAATATTATCCTTCTGTCTGCCGTTGATTGCTATTGCTTTTCCGCCTGAAATAAATAAATCCGAAGGGATTTTGACCCTTGATTTATGCTCAAAAGACCCGTCTGTTATCCTTCACGGAGAATTAATCATCCTTGAGGATTTCTTTTCTGTACATATGTTTACTTCAAACAGTATTCTCTTCGAGAATTCAGGATACTTTACTGCTTCATCAATACCTGTTTTACCGGACAAACCGCCGATAGTTTAGCTTTTCTCATCCCTTTTTACAGTAATAATCAATAGTTATACGTGATGCATGAATCATGTGTATTGTTTATGCATTACTGTAAAAAGGGTTTCTCCCCGTACCGTGTCTGCCCCGCCCCCCCGGGCGGGGACCTTTTAAAATTAGGGCTTGAAGAGTCCATTATATAGTGATAAACTAAGGCTACTTCAGTGAAGGGGGGTGATAAACAGATTAGAAGTAGTATAGACACGGGGGAGGCGTTTAATCGTTGTGGGATAAAAATCTGTGGTTAGATCTTAGGCGTATTTCATACTTCTAATTTCTAACATCTTAATTCTAAAATAAGGAGGGTTTATGAAATTTCTGAAACTGATTCTCGTTCTTCTCTTCATAGCGGTTCCGCTTGTGGCTTCTGCTGAAAAGGCAAAGACGATCGATGAACTTGCCAAGATGTATGACTCATCAAGCTGTAAATCATGTCATGCGGAGATTTATGCACAATGGGAAAAATCCCATCATGCAAGACCTTTGATGGGAGTTAAGGGTGGATTGATGTTAACGCCTCTTGCATTAAAGAAAGGCGAAAAAGGTGCAACAGCTTTTTCTGAAGACGACCCCAAGAAAATGAAAATCAAGAATTATCCCTGCTTCAAGTGCCACCTTCCACAGGCTGTCACCTCCGCCGAGGACTCAGTGGCTGTTGAGTTGACTGAGGCATTACTTGCAAAGGATTCAGCAAAAGTCGGAAAGCTTCAGATCACCTGCATCGTCTGCCATAATGAAAAGGCTATTATCCACAAGAGGGAACTCGGAGAGCCTAAGAAAGACGTTTTATACGGCAAAAAAGATGTAGCTTCTCATATGGATGCAAAGTTCAAGAAGGTTGAAAAGAGCGCTATTATGAAGGATTCGGTCTTCTGCGGCCAGTGCCATGGGACCGGACCGAACTTTGAGTTTGACCAGGCATTCCAGTGCGCAAATCTCTATGGGAGTTATCTGCATTCTTATGTATCAGGCGGAGGCACAAAAACATGTCAGGACTGTCACATGCAGAAAGGTGACCATCTGATCGCCCCTAACTGGAATGACCAGAAGGCAACCGAAGAGCTTCTTTCAAAAGCGATCTCTCTCGATATTGAGACGCTTGGATATGAGTGGCTCAAAAAGGCCGGAGCTCTTGTTCCGAAGATTGTGGTCGGCACGAAGATAACCACAACCGCAGGACATAGAATACCGGATGGCTGACCGTCTCATAACAGAGTGATCATGGAAGTGATCGCAAAGGCTGCTGACGGCAAAGAAATAGGCAAGGTAGAAAGACATTATCATCCACAGGCTACAAACTGCCGTGATACCAAGATGAAATACGGAGCGCAGTGGAAAGTAGCAAATATCCGTGATACGAGCCTTCAGCCGGGACAGGCCAAAAAAGAAACAGTTGAGTTTGACCTTCCCGAAGGAGTAAGATCTGCGGATGTGACAATAAACCTTTATTATGAACTTACCAATCCCGAGCAGAAATACCCGATTCATTCAGTAACGAAAAAGGTATCTCTCGACAAATAGGAATTACAACTGGTGATCAAAAGGCTGCGCCTGCTTAAGCAGGCGCAGCTCTATTCTTTTTTAAGATTGTCGGAAAGCCGGGCAAACTCCTCAAGGCTCAGAGTCTCAGGCCGTCTTTTTGGATCTATACCTGATTTAACCAGTATATCCTTAATATCTTCGCAGAGGCCTTTTAACGAATTAGCAATGGTTTTTCTACGCTGAGAAAATGAGGTTCTTACAACACTGAAGAACAAATTTTCATCTTTTACGAAAACAGGAGGTTTATCAAGTGTGGTGATATGCAAAACAGCTGAATCGACCTTTGGCACAGGACGGAAGGCCTCCTTTGGTATAATGAATTTCAGTTCAGGATGCGCATAATATTGAACCATTATCGAAAGTACTCCATAGTCTTTTTTTCCAGGCTTTGCGATGATCCTTTCAGCGACCTCTTTCTGTATTGTAAGGGTCATTGTCTTCAAACTTTTTTTTGTATCAAGGAGCCTGAATATTATCGGTGTGGTAATGTAGTAGGGGATATTTGCCACTACCTTGAACTTGCCTATATCTTCAAACGGGAATTCAAGTGCATCGCCATGTATTAATTCAACATTCTTATATGCGATGAAATCGCCTTTCAGCCTTTCTAATAAATCCCTGTCGATCTCGATGGCTATAACCTTTTTTGCATTATCTGCGAGCATTTTTGTAAGCCTGCCAGGGCCAGGGCCGATCTCAACAACAGTATCTTCATAAGAAATCTGTGCAGCCTCGATTATCTTTTTAAGAATTGATGGATCAAAGAGAAAATTCTGGCCAAGGTGTTTTTTTGCCATCTATATTTTCAAGCTTGAGGCGAGTTTTATCGCTTCTGTTATGCTGGATGGATCGGCCTTGCCTTTCCAGGCGATATCATATGCAGTGCCGTGGTCAGGAGAAGTCCTTATAAAAGGCAGTCCTACCGTTATATTTACGCCTTTATCAAAGGCGATCATTTTAAGAGGGATCAGTCCCTGGTCGTGATACATGCAGACAATCATGTCGATTTTTCCTTTATAGGCTTTGTGAAATATCGTGTCGGGAGGATACGGTCCTGTAACAGGAATCCCTGATTTTACGGCCTCATCAACAGCAGGCTTTATTTCTTTTAGCTCTTCATTACCGAATATACCTGTCTCCCCTGCATGAGGGTTTAATCCTGCAACAGCGATCCGGGGGCTCTCGATACCCATCATATCGCATGCCTTTTTTGCAAGGAGGATTGTTTTTAAAACCCTTTGCTTTGTTATCATATCAGGCACACTTCTAAGGGAAGTATGTATCGTTACAAGTATAACCCTTAACGGCCTGCCAACAAGCATCATTGCATAATCCTTTGTGCCTGTAAGTTCAGCCAGCATCTCGGTATGCCCGGGCCATGTAAAGCCTGCCATCTTTAAGGCCTCTTTTGATATAGGAGCTGTAACGATACCATCAATCTGTTTATCCAATGCAAACTCAACTGCCTTTCTGATGTAACTTACGCATGCCTTTCCGCCTTCAGCTGTTGGTTTTCCTTTTTTAAAATCACCTAAATTCCCTGTATTAATAATATCTACTGACTCAAGGGAAGGTTTTGACTCTTCAGGGTCTTTGATTGAATTTAATTTTATAGTTAAATTACAGAGCTTTATTGCTTCTTCCATAACAACACGGTCACCTATGACTATAGGGGTGCAGGATTCTCTTATTTCAGCAGATGAAAGGGCTTTGACAATTATCTCCGGCCCGACACCGCCGGGATCACCCATTGTTATCGCAAGTTTTTTCATGTTGTTAAACTGGAATAGCCGTTTTTAAATTTTTTTCTTCTATTCTCTACAATATTTATATTATGTAATTGAAAACATTATAGACTTCCCTGGAGGAAAAATTAAAGAAAAAAGACATGAAGGATGGATAAAGAAGAAAAAGACAACAATGGCAAAATTAAAGACCTGTCCTCAAGGGCTTTTTCGAATGTCGGGAAATGGCAACTATTAACAGGCTCATAATAGAATAAACATTCATTTTTTTGTCTGTCATGCCCGAAGTTTTTAATCGGGCATCCAGGGTTTCCCGTGAAAACGGGAACCCAGTTCCTTTATGAGACCGCTTATAAATTGATCAGTCTGCCATGCTCTGACCGGTTTCAGCGTGGTCAGCCTCCCTTTCTTCAGCCTCTACAGCAGCCTTTGAAAGAAATAACAGGAAAACCTCTGAAACATGTTCCGGCTCCTGATTCAGGATGTCGACTATGCAAAAATAATCAGGATCAGGACGAGAACCGCAGAGTGTGAACGGTCTAAAGAACCACCAAGTAATGCCGTTAGTCATTACCGCCAACTGCTCTCTTCTTTCAACGGAAAAATTAAGCGATTTCAAGCGTGCTATGACGTCATCATGCTTCCGCATAAACCCAATATTGATTTGTGCAACTCCTTTAACCATCAACGTGTATTCAGCCCTACCGCAGATCACATCTATAGGTGAAAACTCATCAAGGTTAAAGACATCCCAGCTGAGGATGCTAAGGACTTTCAATACAACGACATGCTTAAGAGATGCTGAATCCAAGGTGGCGATCCTGCTGTCAGCCTGTAAACTTCTGATATAAGACGTCAACTGCTCGTTCATGGTATCCCTCCGGTTTATTTTTTAAGAAGATTTTCAGTTGGTAACGATTGGGCTATTGTCCTGCCTTCTTTCCCTCTTCATTAGCCATCTCAGGACAAACGTTGAGCATATGAGCAGCCATGCCGCAAACCAATGAAGAAAATAATAATTGAATATTTTTTCAAATATGCTCTGGTGGATATAGAAGGTCACGAATGTTATATATGTTCCGAGCGCCACGGTAAAGTACAGCCATTCAAAGAAAAGCACCACCTTGTCCACTGTTTTTTTAAATGCCGGAATAATTTTCTGCCAATCCATATTTACCCTCCGTCGAAATATTTAAATCGTCTCTTTCTTTATGATACAGAAGCCGAAGCGCCATAAAAAGAGAAATAAAAACCCCTGTTATGGCTGAATAATGAGTGATATAATAAGCATATTCGGAACCAATTTTGGAAGTATTTCAGGGTTAGTGATTGTCTTTATCGGAAATCGCAAATAACAGCAACCATCTGAAATATATAGGAAAAGGAACGCACTTGGTTAATTGGATAAGCAAAGAGGATATTAGGGAAAAACTTGAGGAGTCCTTCAACAAGTTCAAAATCCCCGTTGCTCACAGGCCGTACCTGACAGAAGTCCTTTACCTGATCTGTGATGAGGAGTATCACGATGATCTAAGACGAGAAGGCAAGCGAATCCCCTATGTTTTTGAAATGAAATATGATATGCCTCTTGTTCCGATAGAAAAAAATTATTATGTCTGGAAGAAGCGTGACACTGAAGACCCGTCTCTCAAAGAATTAGTGCGTGTTGAATGGAAGGACATCGAACTATCCGTCAGAAGACATATCCTTGATTTTATAAATAAGCTTTCCTTCAAACTAATCGTAAAGAACATCCCTAAACTTTACGGTTCCATCGATATAACCCTCAATGTCAATGTGCCTGGATTGCAAAATAATTATTTTGTGGAAGTTGTAGACTCTCAACCGTTTGACTTGAGTATACCGCCGAAGAAAAGTGGAAAAGGCAAAGGGCAACCCGGGCGCAGGGGAAATCCTCAAAGCAATCTGGCAATGTATATCCTCTATCGCTACTTTAACGCGATAAAGTCGAGGGGCGTGTACAGAAAAATTGCCGAGCTCTGTAAAATCGCCTCGGCTCTTAATAAAAGCTGGCTTGAGCCTCATCTGGTACTGAAAAAAATAGGCCGGGTCAAAAAACAGGAAGAGATGGTAACGTTTGCGGAAAGATTTGAGAAGAAATATTTCAGCGCCTTCAAGATTAGTCTTTGAGGTCTTATATAATCAAAGACATCGGTGATGAAAGCCACGGCTTCATCTATATAGATAAATTATATTCCTGTCCTGCTGCATTGGAATATTCTTTTGCTTTTTCCTCTGCAAAATTAAAAAGCATTTCTCCAAATTCAATCGGGCATATTATCGCAGTAAACTCCATCGGATTTTGTATAAATCTTAAAAACCACTTTTCTGCCTGAATCTTATCCCCACAAAAATCTTTTGCAAGTTTCATGAATTCCGGCTTTGATATTTTATTATTCAAGGCATAGACAACTTTTAAATAATTTGTAAATCTGTTACTGCCTTTCATAAATTTTCTCCTTTTCTTTTGTTTTGAGTTTATCATATTTTTCCTGAAATGAAAAACGCCGATAATTAACATGATTTTCGATGAATTATCTCCGTTTTTTACCGTACCACGCTAAAAATATTTGATTTGACAATTATAAAGTATAACTTTATAATTTACATATGTATGTCCAAAGGCTGCTATCTTCTGTGCTAAAAGAAGCATCAGGGCATTTTCCTTCGGTATTGGTGACCGGGCCGCGGCAGGCAGGAAAAACCACCTTTTTGCTTCATGAGGCAGGCAAAACATCAGACTACATCAGCTTTGATGACCCGCTGGAAAGAAATTTTGCGCTCACCGACCCGAATGGATTTCTTGACAAGTTCGCTAAAAGGGCGATTATTCTGGACGAAGTCCAGTACGTGCCGGAAATCTTTCCATATCTGAAGATTCGGATAGACAGGGAAAGGGGAAAAACAGGCAAATGGTTGTTGACAGGCTCACAGCAATTTCAGCTCATGAAAAATGTAAGCGAATCACTTGCAGGACGAATTGCAATCCTTGAACTCCTGCCTTTCAGCCTGCTTGAAGATAAAAAGACCGTTCATAATCGGTTGGAATCTGCTGTCTGGCATGGAGAATATCCCGAGCCCTCTCTGCATCCTGAAAAGAGCGAACTCTGGGTACGCTCTTACATACAGACCTATATAGAGCGGGATGTCAGACAACTTCAGAACATAAAGGATCTCAGAACATTTGAATTGTTCATTGCCTTATCTGCCGCATTTCACGCTCAGGTATTCAATACTGCCATACTGTCAAGAGATGTTGGCGTTTCCCTGCCTACAATAAAGGCATGGGCTGGAGTTCTTGAGGCATCATATCTTTGCTTCTTTCTTCAGCCATACTTCAAAAACTACGGCAAGCGTCTTGTCAAAACACCCAAACTCTATTTTCTCGACCCAGCCATTGTCTGCGCTTTAACAAGGCAGCCTGATGGAAAGGCAGCGCTCGCAGGCGCCATGGGAGGCGCTCTGTTCGAAGGGCTGGTAATAAGCGAGGCATTTAAGATTTTTGCAATGAAAGGGAAAAAGCCCGATATTTTTTTCTGGAGGTCCCACGATGGCCTGGAAGTAGACCTGATTATTCAGATAAATAAAAAATTATATCCTGTTGAGATTAAACTGACTGCAACCCCAACCTCAAAACATATCGAACCTCTCAACAAATTTAAGGCCCTTGCAGGCAAGGATGCCGGAGAGACAGGACTGCTTGTATGCCGCATCAACAAAACAACCCCGTTGCCTTCAAATAATCTGGCACTGACATGGCATGAGTTTCCACAATGGCTGTGGGATAGGATGAGATAAAAGTGGCTGTTTATTTTCTATCAGCCCCGTTCGATTCCCGCCTCAGGCGGGTCGCCAGGGGGAAGAGGAGATTAATTTTTCAGGAATTCGGCGGGCGTAAGAAACATGAGAGAAAATAATACATATCCTTTGTACTTTTTGATATAATTCAGCTGTGAGTACGCTTGTTGAAAAGAGATTTTTGCCTTTACAGGAGATCAGTATTGAGGCAAAAAAGAAACTGATTGCCCGGATAAAAGAATATCTGGAGCAAAAGGGAAATACAGTTTTTGCTTATGCGCATGGTTCTTTTATAAAATCAGAAAAATTCAGGGACATTGATCTGGCGATTTTTACAGATAAGAAGGTTAACCTTTTTTTTGAATCCGACTTATCTGCTGAACTGAAACTCATTACTGATTTTGAAGTAGAGGTTAAGGCGATAAATGATGCGCCGGTTCCATTTAAAATGGCTGTGCTTCGGGATGGTTTGTTGTTATTCAGCAAGGATGAAAAGATCCGGACTGATTTCATTGAAAGCTCCGGAAGAAATTATATGGAATACTCTCATTTCAGAAATATTTTTCTTGGATGCGACGGTGTTAGACAGAGACAGAATCACAAAAGATAAAACAGACATTCTGAGCATTAAGTCCCAAATAGAAGATATTATTGCTGCCGGCAAAGAGAGCTTTCTATCGGAAAAAAGAAATTCTTTATCAGTCAAGTATCTTTTGGTAGAAGCTGTAGAGGCAATCACAGATTCATGCCAGCACATACTCGCAAAAACAAAAGGAATAGCATGTGAAGGTTATGTTGATTGTATTGTCAAAGCAGGTGAAAATAGTATTATAACTTCCCCTTTAGCCAACAAACTCAGAAGGCTTGCAGACCTAAGAAACAGCCTGATCCACCGCTACTGGATTATAAATGACGAAGAACTCTTTATTGTGTGCAAAGAGAATATTAATGACCTCAAGGACTTTGTCAGCCAGATTGATGACTTTACTGCAAAATTGACTGAGTAAACCCCGTTAGAAGCAAGGCTTTGCACGGGGCAATCAGTGGGGCTTTCTAACGGGGTAAAGTTTAGATGATTATTTTCTAACGCCCCATCTGGTCTGAAAAAAATAGGGCGGGTCAAAAAACAGGAAGAGATAGTGAAGTTTGCGGAAAGATTTGAGAAGAAATATTTCAAAAACTTCAAGATTATTAACCTGGCAAGCAAATAGAGCAATAATATGATATAATTGGTGCATGGAAAAGATAGATGCACGGACACTAAACCAGGAAGCGCAGTATCAAATTCGAAGACAGGTCGTAAAATTACGCAAGCGAGGAATGAAGTACAAGGATATCGGTGAGGTAGTAGGAATAACACTGACCTATGCCTGCAAGATATTCAAGCGGTACGAGCGTAATGGAGCAGGGGCAATCGTCAAGAGACAGAGGGGAAGGCGGCCAGGGGAGCAGTTGACGTTAAAGGAGGAACAGGCAACTGCAATACAGAAGATGATAACAGACAAGACTCCTGATCAGCTGAAAATGCCCTTTGCGTTATGGACACGGCAGGCGGTACAGCAATTGATCAAGCATCACTATAAGATCGCAATGCCTATAAGGACTGTAGGCGAGTATCTGAAGAGGTGGGGGTTTACAGCACAAAAGCCAGCGAAGCGGGCATATGAGCAGAACCCGAAGGCAGTGAAGAAGTGGCTGGACGAGGAATATCCCAGTATTGTCCAGCAAGCGAAGGCGGAAGGCGCAGAGATTCACTGGTGTGATGAAACTGGGGTAAAAAATGACGAAAGCTCTGGTCGGGGCTATGCACCAAAGGGAAAGACACCGATAATGCGGTTAAATGCTAACAGAAAGAGCATCAGCATGATCTCATCCATTACGAATCAGGGGAAACTACGGTTCATGGTATACAAGGATGCTATGAATGCAGATCTTTTCACCAAGTTCATGAGCCGATTGATTAAGGATGCCGGTCGGAAGGTCTTTCTGGTTGTGGACAACCTCAGAACGCACCATAGCAAACCCGTAAAAGAATGGCTGGATGCGCATAAAGATGAGATCGAGGTGTTCTACCTGCCCTCGTATTCCCCGGAGTTGAACCCAGATGAATATCTCAACTGTGATATGAAAGCCGCAGTCCATTCAGGACTTCCCTCACGCAATGAAAAGGAACTGAAAACGAAAGTCGTCACGCACATGCGCAAGTTGCAGAAGCTACCGAAAAGGATTACGAAATACTTTAAGCACCCAAGGATAAACTATGCGGCATAAGTTGCACTATTCTTTTGCCGGGTTAATAAAAATAGCAAT
>JAKAKQ010000216.1 GCA_021813425.1 Nitrospirota bacterium | reverse complement strand
CGAAACGCATTTCGCAAAGAGCATAAAGGTTCTATCGCCATTGAAGGCCCTGATCAGTGAAACAGATGTCTTGATAGATCAGATAGTCTATAAGTTGTATGCTTTGTCTCCGGAAGAGATTGCGATTGTGGAGGGGAAAAGCTAATGTCAGACACCTTTTTTAAAGAGAAGAAGCCTTGGTCGAAATACAAAGATTTTATACTGGATTATTATCTCACGCCATATATAGCAAAAGTAAAATACCTTAAGCGTCCTATCCTCATAATAGATTGCTGTGCTGGCCCGGGAAAGTTTGAAGACGGAACAGAGGGTTCTCCTTTGATTATTACAAAACATATCGTTGAGAGCCGGAACAATGGGATTGATATAAAAGGATTGTTCTTGGAAAAACAGAAAAAGTATTTCAAAAACCTAGAAAATCTGATGATGCCACATAGTGATTATATTATGGTTCATCAGACAGACTTCACAGGTTATCTTAGTAAGATAGCAGGAATGGCAAAAAGCCATACTGTTTTTCTATATGTAGATCCTTATGGTATCAAAGAACTGCCATTTGAGGAACTGGCAATAATATATGAACAAATAAACAAGTCAGGCTCCAGTGTTGAAGTGTTGATGAATTTTAATAGCGCTGGTTTTGTTAGATGCGGTCTTGTTTCCTTAAAGATGGAATCGATTATACCAGATTCTGAGCTTACAGAAGAATTCTATGATGAGCCAATCGCTGATATTCAGGGAATGACTCCTGAACAGATGGATGAAATTGCAGGCGGAAATTATTGGAAGAATGTTGTTGTGGATACAAACCTGTCTTTTGCTGAAAAAGAAAGGGAAATTGGGAAGCTCTATGCAAAACAAATGAATAAGTACTATCCCATAACTGTTGATTACCCAGTAAAAGCTAAATATCATCACAAGGCACCGAAATACAGGCTTATTTACGGAACAAGACATTCTGATGGAATTTTTTTAATGAACGACATAATGTATGACGCAAGGGAAAGATTTCTAATAAGCGAGTTTTCAGATGGTAAGCTGTTTGATACTCGTCCGGTTGAAGAAGAAAAGAATATGGCAGTCTTTACAAAGTACTTGTATGAAATAATTTCAAGGGAGCAGCCGATTACCAGAAAATTTGTAAAGCTTGCCGCTATGCAAGAGTTTTTCTGCCGGTATAAGACTGGTGATTACTCAGAGGCTATAAGAAATCTTTTGAAAGGTTTTGAAGGGCTTCGCATTTTTAGCAAATCAGGAAAAACAAAGATAAACGATGAAGAACTCTTATCAACAAAACAATTTAAATAAAAAAAGCGAATGTTCATTGCAGATTTCTGAAATTCAGGAGACATATGCCTACTCCTCGGATAGGCAAATTCTTGTGTCCGAACTATGGGCAGTGCGCGGACACTGTGATGAATTGCGTGCTAAAAAGATTGCTAAACGATCAGGCTTGCCGTTGAAGTGGTTCGATGCCACTCCTTCTTTGAATGGGGAAAAAGGAGTGAAGAAGCTGCAAGCTGAACGCGGTATTCTCTTGTTGAGGAATCGTACCAGCTCTTTTATAGAACAGTTTCAACATCCGATCGGCAGATGTTCAAAATTTTATAAGTTGACTGCATACAATAACTGTAATTTCTGGTGTGAATACTGCTATCTCTATCTCACCTTTCGGACCATGCCGATTTCAACTCACTTTGTGAACTATGACAAGATGTTTAAGGAAATAATAAACTTTGACAAGGCGAAGATCCCTGATGTCTTGCGGGTATTGAACCTTGGTGAATTGTGCGACCCGCTGGCAGTTGAAGATGTCACAGGCTTTGCTGAAGAGCTTATCCCCTTTATTGCAGAAGAAACTCAGAAAACAAGGCTGCTTTTTCTGACGAAAAGCGACTGTATAGATTCTCTTCTTGACTTGAACCACAAAAACAAATCAATCATGTCATTTAGCGTCAATACGAATATGGTTTACCAGCAGCTCGAACATAGAACCGCTTCCCCTGAAGAAAGGCTTAAAGCGGCGAGGAGGCTGCGGCAGGCTGGATATGAGATACGCTTAAGAATAGATCCGGTTATTCTCTATTCAACGTGGAGAAAAGATTATATTGATCTCGTAGAAAAGGTATTCTCTTATGTCAAACCCGAACGGATTACGATAGGAGAATATCGTCCATCGAAGGGACTTGCCTCACATATCAGCTCCCGTTTTCCAGAGTCTCCACTTTTAAAGATTAACGCCGGTCTGATTAGCGAAGGAACTAAACTCAGATACCCCGACGAGCACCGCTTGGCGATGTTTAAAGTAATTGTCGATACTATAAAGAAACATGACAGGAAAGTAAAAGTTGCTCTCTGCAAAGAGGACATCAAAATCTGGAAAACCCTTGGTATGACAATAAATGGCTTGCAGTGCAATTGCCTTGGATAAATAAAGTCAGAATTCAGATGCTTACCCCGGTAATTGTTCCGGTTATAAAGGCTGTATTAGGGGGGCGTTCTTCAAAGGCAAGGTTTTGGGATTCTATAAAAGGATTAGCAGTGAGGACATCAAGAATTTCATTCAGGTAGTCTTTTATTTGCATATCTCGACTGATTCAAGTTCTTTTAATTCAGCTTCGATATGTTTTGAAATCTCTATCTCACCTTCAAGCTCGATAAGCTGCATGTCCTGGGCTTCGGGATGCTCGACCTCTCCTCTCATGAGTTTGTCAATATTAACACCAAGTTGTTCTGCCATTCTGCTGATCTTCTCTCTCGTTATTCTCAGAGTTTCTATGAGAATGCGCTTTTCTCGGTCTATAGCATTTTTTAAAAGAGGAATAGCTATATCAGGCGAATTGCTCTTTAAAGATATAGTCTGCATGGCAAACACCTTCTTTTTTGTTATTTTACCATAGAAGGATATCATCTTTTGAAAGATAATACTTGTAAGTCACATATTTATTTTTCAGCCACGATCATCCGGTTCAGATATCAAGCAGAGAAAGTTAGAGGGGGGAGGGGCTCCCTGGGGGGAGGGAGCCCCTCAGTGGGAGGGAATCAGAGTTCTTTCTGCTGGGGTCTTCTTAGAAACGCCGGCGAATCCACGACATCATCATATTCGAATACATTGTTCGTTGATGGTGCCGACTCAAAATTATAATTAAGGCTTTTTGCCAGGATCCTTTCAGAACCCTTAAAGCTCACAGGTTCTTTTACCGGTATCCATTTCTTTATCTGCGGCAATTCCACCTTTTCTTTCTTTTCGATAAAACCAGTAGCTATTACAGTGACCCTTACTTCATCAGAGACATCGGGGTCTATGACGGCGCCGAATATCACATTTACGTCCTCATGGGCGGAATCGTAAATCAATGACGTTGCCTCCTGTACCTCACTTAGTGAAAGTTCAAGCCCTCCTGTAATATTTATGAGTATTCCCCTTGCGCCTTCTATTGAGGAATCCTCTATGAGGGGGTTGGATATGGCTTTTTTGGCAGCCTCAAAGGCGCCGCCTTCTCCCCTGCCGGTTCCGGAACCCATTACTGCGCGACCTGTGTCTGCCATGATCGTTTTTACATCTGCAAAATCAACGTTGATCAGGCCCGGGACAAGGATAATATCTGATATACCCTGGACAGCCTGTCTTAAGACATCATTGGCTATCGAAAATGATTTGAGCATCGGGGTGCCTTTTTCAACAACAAGACTTATCCTGTCGTTGGGAATAACAATCATTGTATCAACATATTTGGAGAGTTCTTTAATGCCTTCTTCAGCATTGAGGAGTCTCCTTCTGCCCTCATAAAAGAAGGGCTTTGTTATCACGGCAACTGTCAGGACTCCCAGCTCTTTTGCAGTGCTTGCGATCACAGGCGCTGCGCCGGTCCCTGTTCCGCCTCCCATGCCCGCTGTTATGAAAACCATGTCACAGCCGTCCAGACATTCCATTATGGACGTCTTGTCTTCCATCGCAGCATGCCTGCCTAATTCGGGATTTGACCCTGCGCCGAGACCCCTTGTAATCTCTCTCCCTATCTGCACCTTTACAGGAGCGATGGATGTCTCAAGCACCTGCAGGTCTGTGTTTACAGCTATGAATTCCACGCCGTGCATGTTGGAGGCTATCATATTGTTTACTGCATTTCCTCCTGCCCCTCCAACGCCTATGACCCTGATTTTTGCCTTCTGCCCTCTTATTTCCTCGATTTCAAACATAAAATACCCCCTTCCTTTCTGTTACTAAAATTTAAGAAATCTATATATCTGAACCAGCCTTTGACCAATTCCTTCACCCTTCCGACTGAACTGCCTATAATTTCATGGGAAAAATTTCTGCCCGCATCCAATTCTGAAATATAGTTAACGATACCGATGCCTGTTGAATAAACAGGGCTTGCCATTTCAGCTTTCAACCCGCGAATCCTTTCAGGCATGCCGGTCCTTACCGGAAGACCGAGGACCGACTCTGCCATTCTGTCAAAACCGTTAAGAAGGGATGTGCCTCCTGTAAGGACAACACCGCATGTTGCCAGTTCGTATCCGCAGCATTTATTTATTTCATCTTTTATCATTTCAAGGATCTCTTCGCATCTGGGCTGTATTATCTCTATAAGGTATTTAGCAGGTATAATCCTTGTCTGTCCTCCGGATTGACTGACCTGTAT
>JAKAKQ010000388.1 GCA_021813425.1 Nitrospirota bacterium | reverse complement strand
AAAGCCCAATATCAACGAAATACTGCTTACCCAACTGAGTTCTGCATATAAAAAGACTCCTTCCCCTGAAGATATTTTCTATTACATTTACGCTGTCCTTTATTCAGAGACATACAGGACAAAATATGCAGAGTTCCTGAAGATAGATTTTCCGAGAGTGCCGTTTACTAAGGACTATAAGCTATTCAAGAAAGTGTCTGAATATGGAAACAGACTTGTTAATCTTCACCTGCTAAAATCTCAGGAGCTTGGTTCACCGATTGCACGGTTTCAGGGGAAGGGAGATAACAGGGGAGAAAAGCCGAAATACGAATTTTCCGAAAAATCTCCCCTATCCCCTCTTTGCCAAAGAGGGGAATCTAAACAAAACCCCACTTTAGTAAAGGGGGGTGAGGGGGGATTTGGGCGTGTTTATATCAACAAGACACAATACTTTGAAGGCATCTCACAGGAGGTATGGAGTTATCAAATCGGTGGCTATCAGGTGTGCGATAAGTGGCTTAAGGACAGAAAAGAACGGATTCTATCCCTTGACGAGATTCAGACCTATTGCAGGATTGTAACGGCAATTCAAAAGACAATAGAGATACAGAAATCTATTAATGAGGTTTATGACAAAGTGGAGAATACCGTATAAATTTTAAGAAGATGATAATTCTTTCAGAGCGTCCGACGCATCTCTGTGGAATGGATGGTCCTGAGGTAACAGTTCAGTAAGTTTTTTGTAATGAAGTTTTGCATTGGGAATATCATTTAGCCGTTTATCATACATGCGCGCCAGATTAAAGCGTGCCTGAATATTTTTAGTATCTGTTTTCAAGACATGCTCGTAAAGCTCCGCTGCCTGAGAAAACTGGGCTTTTTTCTCGGATAGGACAGCTTCGTCAAAAGTCCTTTTAATGTTAATCTCATGCCTCGCCTTTTTTTCAGAAGGCCCGCTGATATGGAACCAGAGGTCCGAGATGGAACCCATTCTATGCACAATAGTCATAATAAAAGAGATTAGGAACAGATAGACAGGAGATAACCGGCTGCTGTATATGCCGGGAAAAAGTACTGGCGTGGCAATATTAACAAATAAAAGTATTGACCAGAAAACCGGATCGGCAAAAAACCTTTCAAAAAATTCGATTTTACCAAGTCGATCGGCGTCTTTTTCTTCTCTGGAGCTCAAGGCAGCGGGCTTGGATTTTACCTGTGTGAAGACTTCACCGGGTTTCAGATTCATTGCTTCCCTGACCTCGTCCCTGTATCTGCTGTTAGGGAAATTCTCAGTGAAAATCCTGATGCCTTCATATGCCTCTTCCTTTTTATTGAGATGCTGACATAACTTTATGAAGGAAACGAGGCCCTTTTCCATAATAGGGCTTTTACTATTAATCTGATTTGATATAGGCAGAAGTGCTTTATATGCATCTTCAAGTTCATTTAGCCCTGATAAGATATCTGCTGCTTTAAGGTGGTATTGTATAGCCATGGGTTTTGACAGTGTATTCATATGCTCAAGGACAGTATATGCAGCGTTTAAAGGTTCTGTTGCGAAATATTTCTGTGCTGCGGACTGGTAATGTTTTTCTGCAAGTTTCGGCTGTCCGCTGTCAGCATATAGCCTTGCAAGGTCATGGTGCACTTCAGCGTCTTCCGGAGCTATATCGAGAAGTTTCAAGAGGTCTTTCTCTGCTGCTTTCCAACCACCTCCATCTTCAAGCTTTTTTAATATTTTCCCCCTGAGTTGTTCTATCTGGCCTTCGTGGCCGTATCTTTTTATCCTCCCGATCACTATACCGAAGGCAAAACCGCCTATATGCGCCCAGTGGGCCACGCCGGTAGGAGAAGAAAGCGAGAATATTCCCATGACAAGATCCTGGAAAAACCAGAATAAGACCAAAGGGATCACCGGTATGTTTACCTGACGGGGCAGAAGGATAGGGCTGATAACTAATTTCAGCTTTGAATAGAAGCATCTGTAAAGGAACAAGGCCATAACCCCTGATATTGCTCCTGAAGCGCCGATACCGGGGGTAGTGGAGTCAGGTCGCGCTAAAATCTCCATTATTACATTTAGGATACCAGCTGATAGACCTGCTCCAAAATAATACATAAGGAAATTCTTAGTGCCTGTACGTTCTTCAACCGGACCGCCGAACACCCATAAAAACAGCATATTAAAAGCGATATGATAAATGTCTCCATGCAAAAACATGTGTGTAACGAGTGCGAGGGGATTTCTGGTTGCCGGGCCGAATCCGAAATTCTGAATTACCCAGATAAGGACTTCATCGGGAAGAAGCAATTCAACAACAAAGAAAAGCACATTTACGCCAATTATAATGAGTGTAGCAATCGGGAGTTTATTTCGCTGAAGGTTTGTACCGACCGGTATCATTTGGTAGTAATGATAAAGAATGCTAAAGCTTAAATCAATCGGTTTTTATTGTTTTGTAACTTTATAAGGCAGGCTAAGCTGTCTAAAATAAACTAAAAAGATGGTATATTAATTTCATGAGCATATTTTCTGTCGGTCCTTTAAAAGAAAAACAGATCAAAGAAAAGATGGAGGTATTGAACATCCGCGAGGAGGATATCGAGGAATCGTTTATTCGCTCAGGCGGAAAGGGCGGCCAGCATGTAAACAAGACCTCGACTTGTGTTTACTTAAAGCATGTCCCAACCGGAATTGAAGTCAAATGCCAGGAAGAACGTTCACAGGCGCTGAACCGTTACCGGGCGAGGGTACTACTTGTAAAAAAGATAGATCAGATGATCAAAGGGAAAGAGAGTGAAGAGCAGCAGAGGATAGAAAAGATCCGGCGCCAGAAGAGGAAAAGGTCAAAAAGGGCAAAAGAGAAGATGCTGGCAGAAAAAAAGATCATATCCGAAAAGAAAAAGCTTCGCTCCCACATATTTAAAAATAATGAAACTTAAGCTTGAAACAATATACAACAAACTCTATGCGCATTTTGGCCCGCAGCAATGGTGGCCCGGGGACACGTCATTTGAGGTTGCTGTCGGCGCAATCCTGACACAGAACACAAATTGGGGGAATGTAGAAAAGGCAATAAATAATCTTAAAAAAGAAGGGAAACTGAATGCCAGGAGTTTACACGATATACCATCAGATAAACTTGCCTCTTTGATAAGACCGGCTGGTTATTTCAATATCAAGACAAAAAGGCTGAAACACTTTATAGATTTTCTGGTCCGTGAATACAGCGGCAGTATGAAAGAGATGAAAAAAGAAGACCTTGCAATAATAAGAAAAAAACTCCTTACCGTGAACGGTATCGGTCCTGAGACTGCCGACTCGATTATCCTTTATGCACTCGAAAAACCTGTTTTTGTTATAGATGCATATACGAAAAGAGTGTTGTCGCGGCATGATATAATGGATCGCGATGCGTCTTATGATATGTTTCAGGAATATTTCCATTCGAATCTTAAAAAGGATATCGATCTTTTTAATGAATACCACGCCCTGTTTGTGAGGCTGGCAAAAGAGAATTGCAGGACAAAGCCTGTATGTAAAGGCTGTCCTCTTAAAGGGGTTTGATTACAGATGGTTAGGGTTATAACACAGATACTTGTTGGGCTGATGCTCTTTTTCGGTGCGGTGACGCTTTTTCCGAAATCCTATATCGAATTCAAATCAAAAAAACCAGCTAAAGGGATTATGTACATCTTCCTCGGTTTGCTGGCGCTCTTCTTTTCGTCAATGGCTTTTTACTATGCTTATTTGATATTAAACATGAAGCCATAGAAAAAATTGGTGGCGGTGCAGGGAATCGAACCCCGGACACTGCGGATATGAGCCGCATGCTCTAACCGTCTGAGCTACACCGCCTCGAAAAAGTGAAAAGATAACAGTGAACAGTGAATAGTTTAAAAAACAATATTACAATTCACAAAAACAGACAAAAATTATAACAAAAATCAGATGGTTAATAAAAGAGGGAGAACCTCCGGGTCCTTACATTTATCAGAACACCTATTGAAATAAAGTTCGAAAGAAGGGATGTCCCGCCGTAACTCATGAACGGCAGGGGTATACCTACTACCGGCATTATACCGAGGGTCATGCCGACGTTTATGAAGAAATAAATGGAAAACATGAATGTAATACCCAATGCGAGCATTCTGCCGAATTCGTCCTTTGCCTTCCTTGCTGTATCCAGCCCGCGCATGATCAGAAGAAGATAAAGTGACAACAAAAAAACAGATCCAACGAATCCCCATTCCTCGGCGAACACGGAGAAGATAAAATCAGTATGTTTTTCAGGGAGGAACCTGAAGGGTCCCTGTGTCCCGTTCAGGAATCCCTTGCCTATAAATTCTCCGGAGCCTATGGCTATCTTTGACTGATTGATATGGTAGCCTATGCCTGTCGGGTCTACCTCAGGTTCTATAAAAGCTATGAGCCTGTTTTTCTGATAGTCTTTCAGCCCCGTCCACATTATGTTTCCCAGGAAAGGAAGAGATAATATCCCTATTATTACAAGCATTATGATAACTTTCCTCTGAAGTCCCTTGGCAAGTGATATAGAAATAAATATAAGAATAATAACAACAGCCGTGCCGAGGTCAGGTTGCTTAAAAAGAAGTATGAAAGGGATCAAAACGATGATAAAAAATATCCGCAGTAATGAATTAATCTCAAGAGGTCCTTTTAGAAAACTTAGGTACTGGGAAAGCATTATTATA
>JAKAKQ010000324.1 GCA_021813425.1 Nitrospirota bacterium | reverse complement strand
ATATTTTCCTATTTTAAGGACATTATTAAGCCGGCAAGTAAAATGGTCATCCTGAACCCCTCGCCTCTCGTCATTCTTCGCTCTGCTCAGAATGACACCATTCAAGTAATTAACTGTCACACTATTAAAATCTCCGGAATCAGCCCTGAAATCCGATATGGGAAAGTATACCATTTAGACCCAGGAATACCACATTCGCATTGAAATGGAAGATGACGGATGGAATAATATTTGAAGTTTTCATATACAGAAAACCCATAATCAGAGACGGGAAAAATGTCATTACCGAATAGACGTCGCCGTAAAATACAAGCTGCGGCAGATGCATAATAGAAAAAAGAACACTCCCTATTAAAAGTCCTTTGAAATTATTGCCGAGTTTTTCCTGTAGATAACCTCTGAAATAGATTTCTTCGGGTAATGAAACGCCGAAAAGCTGAAAAAGCACAGCTCCCGATGAAAGGAAAACGAATGATTTGCCGTTCAACATCATTAAATACCAGAAAGGCAGAAGTATTAAAACAGACACCGTGATGCCGGTGATGATGTGATTGATGCTGAATCTGATATTGATCCTTGCTCGAAAGATATAGGGGGTCACAGTAAGAAAGAGCGGAATCAGATACTTAAGCAAACAAAAAGAAAAGGCATGATATACAAAGACCATTGCAAACATAGCAATGAATGTATATAATGCCTTTTCTCGAACGTTCAGATTAAACTTTTCAGCCTTTGTCTTATTTTCTACGCCTTAATATTGCGATTACCGCCAAAGGTATAAGCATTAAAACAACATTTGACGCAGCTGTAACACCATTCTGCCTTGCGCCTATGGAACAGCCTCCTCCACCTCCGCCGCCTGTTGAAGTCCCCACAGCAAGGGTTGTAGCAGATGCAACATTGGAATAATCGGGTGATTCACCTATGTCATTAAAGGCCCTCACTCTGTAATAATAAGTCGTGGAAGAATCGAGTCCGGTATCGGTGAATGTTGTGGCATTCGCTCCGGTCACCGCCACCTGGGCATAGGTGCCTCCTAAAACCGTCCTTTCAATCTTATACCCGTCTTCATGCCTTGCATTGTCGGACCATGTAAGGGCTATGCTGGATGAAGAATTCGCTGTAGCAGTCAGATTTGTAGGTATTAATAAAGATGCAAGCGATTCATAAGCGTTGATCCTTCCGCCTGTCAGTATCCACCCGGCAAACTCAGGTCTTATATCGACATATCTCAATATTGTTGAACGGACCTGCAAGTGATTGAAATTTGTATAATAGGTGTGAAGCAAACCCGCAAGCCCTGCAACATAAGGAGAGGCCATAGAGGTGCCGTCGCAGAAATCATATCCGGGATAAGCTGAGCCGGTACACATCGAAAAGGTCAAACCAGGTGTAATTGTGCTCAAAATATATACTCCGGGGGCTGCGACATGAACAGTAGCTCCGAAGTTCGAAAAACTTGCCCTTCTGTCGTTCTGATCAGAAGCTGCAACTGATATGATATTCTGCAGGATATAACTTGCTGGATATACAGGCGCAAGATCATTATTGTTCGCTTCGTTTCCGGCTGAAGCAACAACAAGCACCCCGGAATTATTTGCTGTATTAACTGCATTAAACAGGGTATTTGGACTCGGGCTTCCAGGAGGGAATGTGCCGAGACTTGCATTTATGACTTTTGCGCCGTTTTGAACTGCATGAATAATACCATTTGCAATGGCATCTGTAGGACAATCTTCTTCTGCACTACAAACTTTTACAGGCATCAACTTAACACGCCACATTACCCCGCTTATCCCAACGCCGTTGTTCCCAACCCCTCCGATGATGCCGGCAACATGCGTACCATGTCCCACGTCATCTGTTGTGTTACTATTATTATCGATAAAATTCCATCCGGAAACAACATTATCGAAGAGGTCAGGGTGATTTGCATCTATTCCTGTATCAACTACTGCTACGGTTATATTTAAATTTTGTGTACTTATATCCCATGCGTCAGTGGCCTTTATATCATCACCCTGTGTTCCATTCGCAAACTGTCCGGTATTCCTTAATCCCCACTGCTGCGGGTTAAAGTAAGTATCATTAGGAACAAGCGAAGTGCGCAATATATAATTCGGTTCAGCATATTCAACATTCGGATCTTCCATATATTTTACAATGGCATCTTTTACTGTGGTCCCCTGTGGCAGACGCACATGTTCAACATCCAATACAGGGATTTTTTTGATCATGGCTGATCCCAGTGACTGGTGTGTTTTCAAAGACGATGCTGTCAGCACACCGGATTTAAACTTCACCAGTAATTCCCCTTCTTTGTATTTCCCCTTATCGATGTTGGATAAAATAGACTGAACAGTAATCTTTGAACTGCTGAGTTCTTTTGCGGTATCTGAGGAAATGCTTGCAGTTTTATCACTTCCGCAGGATACTAATAACAAAACTAATAAAATATAAATACTTTTCTTCATCATTCACCCTCTCCTTCGTTAAAAGAGATTTTATCTGCTTTGGCTTAAATTGAATCATATTAATTCTTTATTGTCAAGTCTTTTCACGATTTTCTTAAACCAAAATAGAAATACTTTCACCTATCGAAACTATTCATGTTTTGAACCGTCATTCCTGCAGTCCTCAGGCGGGAATCCAGAGCTTCTTTTTTTGAAGACACTGGATTCCCGATTACTACCTCGGGAATAACAATAATTGACTCTTTTCAAGAGCTTCAATGACAAGGGATTTATGACGTACTACATTTAGATATACTGTTACTGCACAATATTAAATGTACTATTGCTAACGTCAGTATATGCACTGTTGCTTGTACTCGTTACTTTGATTTGATAACCGCCTCCATAAGTTACTCCCCTCCCTGAAGGCACTGTCCAGCTATATGAACCGTTACCTCCTGCCCCTGCTGATGCACCGTATGTAATTGTGCTATTCAGAAGACCGTTTCTCAGAAGCTCAATCCTCACTGTCGTACCTGGATTACCTGTATATGTCCAGGTAATCAGATACATGCTGCCTGCCTTCAGGTTCTCACCTCCGTTGGGTGCTGTAACGGTTATCGTAGGAGCTATTCCCTGTTGTGTTATGGTAAAGGTTTGTCCCCCTACTGTTATCGTTCCTGTTCTGTCTCCGCCAGAATTTCCCCCGGCTGTATAGTTTACCGTCCCGCTTCCAGTCCCGGTATTGGGAGGTGTAACCGTTATCCATGCATCTGCTGTCGTTGCTGTCCAGTTGCATCCTGCCTGTGTAGTTACTGTAAAACTGCCTCCCCCGCCTGCTGTAGTATAGTTGGCACTATCAGGTGTCAGAGTATATGTGCAGGAAGTCCCCCCTGCAAGCGTAATACTGAAAGCACTATTGCTCATATCCGTATATGCGCTGTTGCCCGTACTCGTTACTTTGATTTGATAACCGCCTCCATAAGTTACTCCCCTCCCTGAAGGCACTGTCCAGCTATATGAACCGCTCCCGCCTGTCCCTATCGATGTGCCTGCTGTAATTGTACGGGTTAAAACACCATTCAATAAAAGATCGATTCGCACCATCGCTCCGGGGAAGCCTGTAAATGTCCATGTGATCTGATATGCGCTGCCTGCCTTCAGGTTCTCCCCGCCATTGGGTGTTGTGACTGTTATCGTCGGAGGTTGGAATAAATTGTAAGCGGCCGTAACATCAAGCATTCCGTATCCAAATGTATTATCGGGTCCTGCCGGGCCAAGATCATGAGCAGACTGCTTCAGTGAATCTTCTAATTGTGATACGGTAGCATTCGGAAAGGCGCTCAACAGCAAGGCCATTGCCCCTGCTACATGAGGGGCGGCAAAAGACGTGCCGTTGGATAATTGGTAAGAATTCGGGACGGTCCCTCCAAAAGTCAGGTCAGATGTCCTTATACCAACACCCGGCGCAACAATATTAGGGGAAAAATCCCCATAAAAAGGACATGCAGACGGTCCGCGGCTGCTGAACCATGCTATGGTACTATTATTATCAACAGCGCCGACAGAAAATGATCCGGGATTATTCGCAGGACTTTCACTCGTTGAAGGATCAGGGCCGGAATTGCCTGCGGCAAAGACAACTGCAATCCCTGCTGACTTTAAAGCCTGGATATCCTGTTGAAATTCAGGGATGCATTGACCTGCATTCAGATAAAAGCCCCACGAATTATTTACCACATCCGGTGCATCATTGGTGGCAGGATTTCCGTCAGGATCGAGAAGCCACTGGAAACCCTGGTGGACAGCGCTGTCTGTAGCATCACCTGCATCGTTGAATATTTTGACTGCGATCCACTGAGCGCCCGGCGCTACTCCGATTGAAGTCCCACCTGCATTGCCTCCGACCATAATACCCATGGTGCCTGTCCCATGACCATCAGCGTCATAAGGTGTGTTTGGATGTTCGCCGTTCGGATCATACCAGCTGTTTGTTCCTCCTCGCCATTTACTGTTCAGATCCGGATGAAGATAATCGACACCGGTATCCATGTTGGCAACCACTACCCCAGTACCTATGAATCCTGAATTCCAAAGGTCCGGCGCTTTAACCGCCGTAAGGTTCCATTCAGGCGCTGCAGCGGCTTCCGGAGTAACAGGCGGGGCCTGAGTAATATAATCCGGTGCAACGCTTTCAACCCCGGGGAAAACTGCCAGCTCTGAGATTGTCCACGCGGGCACTGAGGCTGCAATCCCGTTAATTATCCATAGAGATACTAT
>JAKAKQ010000356.1 GCA_021813425.1 Nitrospirota bacterium | reverse complement strand
GTAAGGACAAGGTCATACCTTTTTGAAAATCCAACTGCCTCGATACCGATCAACTCTATGTCATCAGGTATTACCGATATGCGCATGACATCAACCCCTAAAGACCTTAATTCAGACGCAAGATAAAAGGAGTTTGAGTCGCGCACCTTGCCCGATAGTATTTCATTGCCGATTATTATTATGCCGGCGGTCTTGTTCGTATTACAGGCCTTATTCATAAAAATAATTTACCAGAAATCGATTCAATATGCCTTATGATTTTTTCACATGAGCGTTTATAGGTATATCTTAAGGCTATCCTCTGGCCTCTTCTGCTGAGAGAATCCCTGCCTTCATCGTCATTAATATACTTATCTATTAACGCTCGGAGTTCATTAGGCGCATTGTATTCAGCAACACTGTTATCGAGCAGTTCATCCATGCCCGGCACACTGTCGGATATGACAAACCCGCCGCTTGCAAGCACATCAAGGACCCTTGGATTAATAAAGCCTTCCCTTCTCATATCCTCATGGTGATCGTTAAGGACTATTTTAGATGATGCATAAAGCTTATTAAGTTCGCTGTTTTCATAGTAATCCCCACCATACCATTTGTCAGGCACAAGCCCTCTCCATCCCCATCCCCATATTTTTATGTCATATGGAACCTCTCTCATATCACCGATGATTTTACGCATCTTGTTATTCTTTGTATTTCCCACAAAAATAATTTCATAAATTTTATTCTCTTTTACCGGAGTCATGTTTGTAGGTATCATCAGGAGTTCGGCGTTAAACCTCATGCTGTTGATTTTCTTTATGAAATGTGTTGAAATGCAATAGATCTTCCGGTATTTACTGAGGATCTCCGGTTTGATCCAGTCAGGATGGCTATGAATCCAGAGTATGTTGTAAGTATCAGAAGATATATTTCCAAGTGGTTCTCCAAACAGATGCAGGAGGACCTTTGGCTTTGAATTGTCAACAGGATAACCGAGATTTTTGAATTCTTTTATGAGGTTTTCCTTGAACCAGTAATCTCCCCAGACCTTTGGATCAGGGATATCATAGAAGTCAGAATAGGAGATTATACCTATTGGGGGAAATGTAGAGAAATCTCTCTTCATGAATATTATATGGTTTTAAGAACTTTTAATACGAGTCAGTAAAATTTATGCATTTTGCAAATGAATATTAAGAATGAGATTCATCCATGCAATGTTAAGGACATCGCCATAATCTTTCAGAAAGTCCTTCATAGCACCTTCCGGTTTCACATTCCTCTTGTAACGGCCGAATTGCTTATCTATAAAGTTCAAAATATATTTCTTATGTTCTGTGCTGAACGGATATACGCATCCGCTCATAACATGGTTCTTATCAATCGGCAAAAGCCTGGTTGCAAATATATCACCTTTTTTCAGGCCTTTTGTTAATGCCCTGTTCTTTAATGGAAATTCCCCGCCAAGGAGCAGGTCTTTCAGCAAAACCCTCTTGTCCTTTGAAACAGATACAACTTCATAAAGGCTCAATACCGTATCTTTGATTTTACATAGCAAGGCAATTTCTTCATCTGTCAATCCCGGATTACATTTTGCATATATATCAATGAATGTCTCTTTATCTTCATTGGCTTTATAATCAAAAACAAGCCAGTCCTCGAAGTTTATAAATCCTAATTCAAGTGCGGTGCCGCTCAGGAATTCTTCAGGATTATTCTCATCCCAGAAATACTTATATGCCTTGTCAATTGTATCAGCATGATTTGCCCTGACATAACATATTATCGATTGAAACAGATTTGACTTAACGTCCTCTTCTTTTCCCATAATAATTCTCTCCTATAGAATCTTGATGTGCTGTCTTCATTCTTTAAGTTTTTTTCAGCATAAACCAACGGTTGCCCGGCTCACCAGTATCTGACAGGCCCGACATCTATATGCACAAATTTTCGGTATTTACCTACTCCTCCTGCAATGAACGACTTTGCTATACGGGAGAGCGTGTTTTTGCTGACACCATCAATCGAGAAATCAATTGCAAGTCCATGTATGTGAAGGCTGTCTTTTGCTATTTTCCTGCCATGGTTTCTGAGATGCTCGTTATATTCGGGTGAACGATAACCCGAAATTATCTGCAACTGTTTATTCTTTCCGACGGTATCCTTTATGTCGCAGAGCAGGTCTAACACCCTGATATCTATTGCGTTTATCTGGCCAGTATAATGGCACCTCAAAAAGTGGTTTATTTTCTCAAGCGCTTCATTATCATAAGTTCCTGAAAAAAAATAATTTATATTGAGATGTTCATCCGTATGGATATTGTGAAGATTGAGAGTTCTTTCAGTTTTCTGTGATGCAAATACATTCCTGAACGGATAAAAAACTGTTGTGGCAGCTATAGCCTTTATAAAGCTTCTTCTTGAAATCATAATATAATATCCTCTGGACTTATTATTGCACAATAAGGATTAATTTTCCCCGCCATAAGTATCTCTGAGCGCTTCAGAAATATTTTCCCCGGCAGGTGTATATATTAACTCTAACGGCGCATTTATCTCAACTGCTTTATCAGTCGGCCATTCCCCGGACCGGGGTAAACATTTCACTTGATAAAAAAGTTATAATAAGTAATTATAAAACGTATGGAGTTAATTCTATTTTGATAGGAATAGCTGGAGAAATCTACCCATTGGCAGGATTTCGCGAATCTTTTTCATTAAGGGGTTGTTTTGTTGGAATTTGAATCAGTTTTACCGCCACTGGTAATTAAAGGGAAAAGGGTTAGAGTGCCTCTAATACAGGGCGGCATGGGGGTCGGAGTGTCTCTGCACCCTCTTGCGAGTGCTGTTGCAAGGGAAGGCGGAGTCGGCATTGTATCGAGCGCCTGTCTCGACAGACTTGTCTCAAAGAGGAAAGACAAGAAGGTCAATACTTATGAGGCTGCATATGAGGAAGTATCGCTCGCAAAATCTGCGGGTGGTTTTGCCGGTATAAATATAATGGTTGCCCTTGTCAGGGATTATGAAGATTCAGTAAAAGGAGCCCTCGATGCCGGAGCGGATTTTATTATTTCAGGCGCTGGATTGCCTTTAGGCCTGCCGGCAATTCAGCCCCCAAAAGATACAGCCCTGATACCCATAGTATCATCGGCAAGGGCACTTGAGCTGATCTGCAAGAAGTGGGAGAGGCTGGGATACAGGCCCGATGCCGTTGTGCTGGAGGGTCCTCTTGCAGGTGGTCATCTGGGATTCAAAATGGACCAAATAGATTTAGAATCGAATAAACTCGAAAACCTTTTTCTACCTGTTAAGGATATGGCAATAAAATATGGAAATATCCCTGTTATCGTTGCCGGCGGGATTTATACGCATAATGATATATTGAGTTTCCTATCAAAGGGTGCAGACGGTATTCAGATGGGCACAAGGTTCCTTGCAACAGAGGAGAGCAGTGCAACGTCAGATTATAAACAGGCTGTCATAGATGCCAGGCAGGAAGATATACTGGTTGCAGACAAACCAGGGTCTCCCTGCGGCCTGCCGTTCAGGGTTATAAAGCAGTCTCCAATGTTCGTTTCCGCACAGAAAAGACTGAGGGAACCTAAATGCGATAAAGGTTATGTGCTCCTTAAGGATGCAGAAGGTAAATTCACCCGCTGCCCTGCAAAGGAAAGCAATGAAAACTGTTTCTGTATCTGTAACGGACTCCTGAGTTCTGCTGGTTACAATTCAGACAAGGAAGAACCTCTATATACAGTAGGCACAAACGCCTACAGGGTTGACAGGATAATCCCTGTTAAAAACCTTATGGATGAGCTTACAGGCAAAGTTCTCATCCCAACAAGCTGACAGAAGAATATCCAAAATCAGGCCTTCTATTTAAATCATATCTGCATCTTGTTTAAAAAGCTTTCTATAAGGTAGTTCATTCATACCTGTTGACAACAGGGGTATGGATTGATTACAAAGTTAGTATATGAAAAATACCAAAAAAGTCTCTCTAATAAAAGGCGAAAGCAGAAAAGATAATGTTATCAAAGCACTTGAGCTTATAAAATCCGACCTGGATAAGATCGGTAATGCAAAAAATATCCTTATTAAACCAAACCTGACAGACATCAAAAATCAAACAGCAAATACACATGTTGAAGCTGTTGAGGGTGTAATTGATTTTTTGCGCAAGAATTTCCCCCGGAAAAAAATAACCGTGGGGGAAAGCAGCGGCGGTGCATTTTACCGCAGGATATCTACAGAAGAGGTATTTCAAAGGTTTTCCTATAACAAGCTGGTAGAAAAATATGACAATGTCAGGCTCGAAAGCCTTGACAGATGCAATGAACATATCAGCGTCCCGATAAAAACTGCTGTTGGTGTAACCCATCTCCGCATTGCAAAAAGGAGTCAGGATTTTGATTATAAAATATCAGTGGCGCCGCCAAAGACCCATAATTTTGCGATAGCAACATTGGGCATAAAGAATATGGCAGGGTTTGTAAAGCAGGATGATATGTCCACAATGCATGGGATGAAGGGCGGTATAGAGCTGGATGCCCCAAAGACTGTTTTTGACAAACTGCCAAGGGGAACTATTTCTTATATGAGGAGAAGCTTGCCCAACTGGATTGTGAATTTTTTATTCAGACACTTCAAAACATATATAAAGGCGGTGAAGGTGATTCACTGGAATATTCTTTCTTTCTCAAAAATCGTATGGCCTGACCTTGTTGTGATAGACGGTATGATCGGCATGGAAGGGGACGGCCCTATTGACGGAGATC
>JAKAKQ010000167.1 GCA_021813425.1 Nitrospirota bacterium | reverse complement strand
ACCAAGACAATAGTAGTAGTTCAGAATTTTCGGATATCGCGCCATTCTAACTGGATATGGACATAAGGCACCTTGATACGAAGGAACCGTAGATTAAACGATGGAAGGTGGAAACTGGCTCTTCTCCGATTAATTTTACTTATATTGTTGGTCTGAAAGGCGATGGGAAAATGGACTGCTCATGTCTGGAGATGCAAAGGAAAGCTGTTCAGAATTGTCATCATATTAACCAAGTCCAAAGAGAAACAGCGGAAGAATTCCGGAATCAGGCTGCCGATTTAATTTATCCGTATATGCGGGCTGCTGCTGCTTCCTTGATTGAACTGACAAATAGTGAATTTCCCCTAAAACAATACCAGATGCCTGATAAAATGTGGAAGAAGTTCAATGTCGCAGGTTTCAAAAGATTAGTCGGCCGTGCTATCTCAAACTGGAAAAACTTGGGATCTCAAGACAAGGAAGAAGCATTGAAAAGGATGACATTCATTTCGCGGTCTGTTTTCCGGAATGGCGATGGAACTTCAGGCGCTGAACCGGCATTGCTTGATTATTTTTTCTTTAGCTTCGAGATCATTGGTATTGGTGACAGAGAAAGAGACCTTGCGCTCATCACGCGACTGATGGGCTATCATAAAAACCCTTACAATGTTATCAATTCTGATTATGATTATCCTCATGCTCCATTTCTTAGTATGAAGCAGAGATTGTCTGGTTGTTTTGATTTTAATTGGCAGAATAAACACTGGAAATTTGGCCTGGCAGATAAAAAGAAAGTTTTCAAGGATGGGATGATCTTTTTAGACAGGCTGTTCCAGGTGTTTTCCCCAAACGTGTGTATACTTGGCAGAGAGATTACCAAGAGGTTCCTACAGGAGATAATTTCTCCTTATGCCAATGCCTCGGATAAATTTCCTCCACCAGGATGGCATAAACCAGGGACAATTAACTGCAGTGCAATGCTTATGTCAATGGAAAATGTTCTGAGCGGCCACAACCTTGCCGATGCAGATCGGACTATTGAGAGCCTGAAAAACTATCTTGATAACCTAAAAGAGGTATTAATGGAAGATTTTGGCAGGGAAAGATACTCAAAATTCCTGATGAATGAGTTTCTCGACTCTTCTGTGACCTTCCCAACCCCCAGAACCTGGGCGAACCTGCAAATCTAAGCATTTTTACAGAAGTAATTCTTTGGTGTTTTTAAATGCTTGCTATTTTATTTTTCGAACGATATTTAGAAGAAAGAAATGCGGGAACTAATAACTAAAAAACCATGGATAAGACGCTGGGAGATGGATTCCCATTCAAGCAATTCAGTTTACATCGTCGGTCTCAAGACCGACGGGACTCTTGGGTGTTCCTGTCCCGCGTGGAAATTCAGGCGGGAAGAATGCAAACATATCCGTGAAGTTAAACAAAACGTTGTAACTGATTTCAGGGATCGGCTTGTCCAGAAAATCTCTGCTTATATACGTGTTGCCGGGAAATCGCTGATGGAACTGACTCAAAAGGAATTCCGCTTTAGCCGGTGTTTCCTGCCAGGACAAAAAATCCCGAATTTACAGGCTGTCAATAGGATAAACTTGTACAAGGATGTTTTTAGTTTTTTTAAAGGCAAAGAATGGCTGACAAAGTTTGTAACAGAAAAGGGATCAAATTCGACAGGAGAATTGGGCTTCAATTTTAATATAACGGGAAGAGGCAAAAATGCTTCACTTATAGCAAGGGTTATGAACTTTAATGATTCAGATGAGGACGCACGTCTCGAGCAAAAACTAAGAAGTTGTTTCCCGGGTGGACTTATATTTGATACTCCGCATGTAGAGGCTTCACATATAGGATTTTTTTTAAAAGTATTCTTACCAAATGTTTATTCGCTTGGAATGGAGATCAGCAAGTGTGTTTTTAGTACTATAATTATAATTTCATTTAATGGAATACCTCCGCCTGAACTCGTCCCAAATAGGGAAATCCCACCAGCGGGATGGCGTGACCCGGATTCGGTTGACTGTCGAGAACTGGGTGATTCAATCAGGGATGTTTTCCGTAGCGGTAATCTCTCAAAGATAGAGCCTGCTTTCTTTTGTCTTGACAGATATCTTGATAATTTAAAAGAAATGCACTTAAAGGATTTCGGCGAATTAAGGTATTCAAAATATTTCATGAAACATTTTCTCGATTCATATGCGGAGAAAAACAGTTTTACACCAACAAATTAGGGAGATAAACGATGAAAGGGATAAGTTCAAAAGATGCGAAATACGAGATGGTAGCGGATTGGCTGCAACAGCCGGGAAGGATCGGGGAACATTTTACCTGGCACAAGAACATTGAGACAGCTCTGAACAGACTCAATATAGTCAGGAAACTCGCCGGCTATAAATCCATTATGTCAAAAAGCATCTTACGATTGCGGATAGTAGACAAAAACGGCAACCAGATGGCATCCTGCTCCGACCCAGACAAGATAGATATGACCGATGCCGGACAAGCTGCTTTATCTTATCAGGATATTGTCACAAAAAACACAATGGCACCAATAAATCCCTCAATTTAATACATATTATCGTATATTTTTTAAGCTGCTATTACTTTTAGATATGGCAACATGGGAGATAAGCGACATTCACGGCGAAGCGAGATTACTTGAGAGGCTTCTAATGACCATAAAACCCTCTTTTCGGGAGGACATACTTATTTTTATGGGAGATTACATCAACAGGGGACCTTTTCCTATGGAGACTCTCAGGATCGTAATGGCTCTTAAAGAAACCCATCCTGAGAAAGTGGTGACACTCGGCGGGAACCACGAAAACTGGTTCCTGTATTTTCTCTCTCAGACAGGCTCCCTTGCTCCAGAAGAGGAAAGGGCATTTCTGCTGAGCATGGGTGCCTGTAGGACATTTTCCCATTTTTTAGCACTTAAACAGGAAGAGCAGGTGAAAATACTTGATTTTCTGATAAATCTTAGTATGTTTTACGAGAATTCTAACACGATCTTTTCACATATCCCACTTTCCCCGCAGTTCAATCCAGCTACTGACATGAAATCTGACAGTGAAATCCATTTCTTGGACAATCTTCCTAACACATATTCACATATTTCCGGGAAATTGGTTGTTGCCGGCCATAAGAACATGCGCAGATCCGGTGTAACATTGATCGGGGAGACACAAAACGGACTGCTGCTTACCGACACGGGCGCAGGCATGGGAGGCAGTCTTTCTGCCGTCAATCTCGATACGATTGGACTTAAGCCAGATATTATAAGCGTCAATAAGTACAGGGCATACAAGGGCAAGTTGAACCATATTTTGGCGCCGTCTTGCAGTAACACGGAACATTTTCAGCATTCGATTGATTTCGGAGAAGGCTTATGAAAGTTGATAATAAAATCGACAAGATATTAGATGTAATTGGGCTTGAGAAGCTTTTTAAATATATTCTGGAAAAGAAACTCAGAGACTTTTGGCCAAAGATGTTTGGAAAAGAGATATTTTTAGCTGCCTCAAACTGTGATGTTTCAAAATTCATAAAAAAAGAAGGAAGCTTAATACGGCAACGAACTGGCGAAAGCGATAAGTTTCAGCTGAAGTTTCATGTTGAAAAAGATATATATTTTACAACGAGCTATTCACATGGAAAAGGGTTCAGTGATTTGGGAATAGAAGATCAAAACGGTACTGGTCTGGAAATTTTTAATTATGTTAACTATTTACCTAAAATAATTAAAAATTTGGAAAAGATTGTTGAATCTCTCCCTGATGATTCTGCTTTCTCTTTGGAAAACATCGACAAATTTAAGAATGCCTTACAAAAATGGGAGAATGTGTTGGTGATGTGTGATAATGAGAACAGTTCTGTCCTGCCCAGAGAGTGGGTGATGTTAGCCCTTGAAAAAATGCGAGTCATTGCTGAGGGTAGAGATTCGATTGACAAAACTGTTTTTAGCGAAAGAAGTGATGACTGTAACCAGGAAGCTAAAGAGGCCGGGTTTTTCCCGCTTAGTGTTCGACATACCAGCGACCACAGTGTACACCCTTCTGATTGTGAGGTGAGATCTTGGGATTTTAATAATACACTTAAAAAAGAAACAAGGGACATTTTTAAAGGGAAAGTGCATCTTTTGAATATTTTAAAGGTAAAAAGCCATGAATTTACCAGTGATGTTGCTGAACTTGTTTTCAAGACTGAGGGTATAGTTAAACACGATTATTTTAGAGGCTTTGTTGCCGGCAGTAACACATCGAGTGTTTACTTCCAAGATTGTCTGGACATAGTAAGGCTTGCGCTGAAGAAAATAGACGCGACTATAGCGGTAAACAGCCCTGAATTTTCGTTCTTTGTCAGGCCTGACGATGCCGAAGGAGAAAGCAAACGTGCGGAGCTCCGGTATCTGGATATAGCTACATTTATCGGTATGAATTCAGCTATTCAGGACGAAGAAGTCAATAAGTTTATTAAAAAAACATTTAAAGATAAAAATTGCACATCCCTTAATATCAGAGGTTCATTTAGTATTAAAAGCATTCTTTGTTCATGGCGCTATGATGATGCTACACACTATAAAGATTCTGTTAAGTCAAGAATGACGATTGAACTTTCCCCTAAAGATTCAGGCTTAGATCCGGCTGTCTGTTTTGTGAATAAATCTTATAAATGGAATAGTGGTGAAGTCGGTGTTGCATCCCGTTCGTACGATAGTCTTGTCCCGTTAGCTGGAGTTCTGTTTGCTCTTAAAGATGAGGGGATGAGTATTGATGAGTTTATGAA
>JAKAKQ010000195.1 GCA_021813425.1 Nitrospirota bacterium | reverse complement strand
TGATTGGGTGATAATCCCTTCAAGGCTGTCAACGGGAAATTTTTTTATCTCGGGTTCCTGTTCGGATAATTTTGTGCAACCGCTTAAAAGAAAAATCCATGCAATGCACGCATACAACAAATATTTTCTGTTTCCCATGTCTTTTCCTCCTTCAGTATATATTTACTTACACCATAAATAACTCCGGGTTTAACCGATTATGCGCAGGAATGTCTCAACGACTTGAGGGTCAAACCTCTTCCCGGAGTTTTCCCTGACATAGGCAATAACCTCTTCCTTCGGCCATGCCTTACGATACGGGCGTTCGGAACTCAGCGCATCCCACTGGTCGACAACGGTGAAGAGTCGCGCCGATCGGGGGATTTCGTCACCTTTCAAACCCTGTGGATAACCGCTCCCATCCCACCTCTCGTGATGGCAGTATGAAATGACAGATGAAGGAATGAAATCGAAGACAGCATTTCCTTGGCATAAACAGTATGCTTTTCCATGATTTTTTTCTCTTCGTCGTCCAGCGGACCGGGCTTTGTCAAAATGTGATCGGGGATTGCCATTTTCCCGATGTCGTGTATCAGCGCCCCCCGCTCGATCTGCTTGATCTCGGTTTCGCTGCAACCCATCTCCCGTGCCAATCGCGTGCTCAGATCAACTACTCTTCGGCTATGCCCTTCCGTTTCACTGTCCCGATATTCCAGGGCCTTAGCCAACCCCATAAGAGTGAGTTTATACGTTTCAAGCAGCTCTGCTTCCGCCTCTTTTATATGCGCGATATTACTCTCGGTATTACGTATAATTGTCCAGACCAATGCACTTGAAGTTATCATCAGGATCATTGCCGACAGAAAAAAAAAGGCGTCCGTAGCTTCGGTCTCAGGCGAAATATATCCGTTGATTTCAAGGTAAGCCACCAGAGCCAATGATCCGATCGAGGCAAGAGTGAGTACAGGGATAGCGCGCCTCCCAAAAAATAAGCTCCCAACAATAATAATCATGGGATAGGCCAGAATCCCGGAGTCTTTCAATCCCCCACTTGCGTAAAGATTGTAGTCAGCGACAACAAATATCATTGTTGCCGTCAATGAAGCGGACAGCATATATCGTCCCCGTGAATTCAACCAAAGCGCAGGGACGCATAAAACAGACATTATAAGGAGCGCAGCAGCTATATCCCAGGCTTTTATATATATATTCACCAAAAACAGGGCAACACCTGCGATGAGAATGACCCAAAGCATGATCTCAAGGGTCCTCCTGCGCTGTGCAAGCTCATATGGGGTCAATTCATTCATTTAAACGCCTCTTTATGAAGGGGGACATCATAGTTTAAATGAGTCATTCCGGTCATCTGCGGTAACATAATATATGTCGGCAATACCGGCGCCATCTGAAATTCCATTTTTCATGATAAGCAAATTCCCCTCTGTCGGATCCGGGCATCAAAGACAGTATAATTTGCAAAATCCGAGGTGGCCTTGTCAATATTCCCGATACTAAAACTGAGGAGAGAATCCGCGCTATACAGTCACCCGTTTAAATATCCCCGGTTATAACTGACTCCGAATAAAAGAACCTGATAATACACAGGCAGGTAAGCATGCTTTTTTCGAACGTCATGCGCTGCATGACGGACTGCCTACCTGCCTGTAAAAAAACTTGAACTTAAACTAAAAACTAACTCAGATGCTTGTTGACCAGCTTGGTCATCTCAAACATCGATACTGTCTTCTTCCCTCCGAACACAGCCTTGAGGTTATCATCTGCATTGATGTTCCTCCTGTTGACTGAATCCTGGAGCTTGTTCTTCTTGATGTACTGCCACAGCTTCTTTGTCACCTCTGTCCTTGGAAGCGGTTTGCTTCCTACAACCTTTGCAAGCGCATCGCTGATCTTCATCGCCTTCATGAAAGCCGGATTCGGTTTTCTCTTGGTCTTTGCCTTCACGACTTTCTTCTTTGCGACCTTCTTCGGAGCAACCTTCTTTGCGACCTTCTTTACTGCCTTTTTTACTGCCTTCTTTACTGCCATAATTACCTCCTTATAATTTTAGGTCGTATCGACCTGTTAAAACCATTATTCAGACTATAAAAATCCTACTAAACATTGCTGATATTGTCAATATATTTTCTTGATTTTTTTCAGGTGAGATAAAAATAAATTTCAGAACCCTGCCACTGCAGCGCGTGCAAAGCTTACAAAGATCGATGGATACATGTTCATGGAACCTAATTGTTCCGACATCAATGTGATTGGTGTTGAGACCGAATAGGAATATGCAATGTTCTTCATAACAGAACCATCCGGAGGATAGTTTGCAAGGGTTGGGTCGTAATTCGGGATTGCCTTGTATTTTGCCACTGCCTGAAGAATGCCGTCTGTCATCGCCTCGTTCAAGGTTGTGTTTTTAACCTTTGCCTTGATTTTGGTGAACTGCTGAGGTGTTATGCTTCCGTCAATGATGGAATATACATATTGGGCAGGTGAAGAGATTTCGATTGTGCCGCGGAAGAAGTAGTTAAGAATGCCTGCGGAGTAGCCTACGGCGCGGGGCAGAATCTCTTTGGCATAGGTCTTATGGACATTGTCGTCAATCCAAAGGTCTAAATTGGATATATTGTCGTTTGTTATGGCTGAAGCCGCATTCATTACACTTACGAGTGCAAAATGGTCTGTTTTCCTTTCTCCTGTAAGCTGAGGACAGATTCCCTTTTCTTTTCTGCTTATATATTTTCTTTTAATTGTAGAATCTGCTTCATAGTCTTCACATATCTGATAGCTTGAACCACTGATATTCGAATTTCTAATATACGGATAAGGGAAAATGTGCTCAGGTGTCGGGTTGTTATTTGGAATAGTATAATTACTTAAATAATTAGCATTTGAGAATTCAGCTAAACCGATGTTGTTTGATATTGATGGATTACTGCCATTATATGAGTCTGTATCCCAAAAATCGGTAAGACGAGTATTGTTAAAAGCAGGGGAATCTTTAATAGGGTCTATATTTGCATTTGTAATAAGAGATGAGTTGCTCTCAACATATTTCTCAAACGGTTGGTATCGATCAATATAGATATTGTTCATTTTAAATAATTGCGATTGAAAATCATTTCTCGTATGTGCTGGCACTGTAACATCCTGCAAAAGATGTAAAACATGTCCAAGGTTAGACAATGCTTTAGAAAAAGAGAGTTCGCGGCTCTGGGGACTTATCGAAACAAGAAAATTATAATAATTTTGCCTTGCCTTATCCCAGTTATATGGGGAAAATAACGGGTTTTGAGAAAAGGAAGCTTTTTGCCCGTCAGGCGGCGGAGCCAAGAATCCTGTCGCCCATGTAACATTGGATTTTCTATTAGTATATGGCCATCCGGTCGAATTACAAAATGTTCTTATCACTAATGCATCGCCATAAAAATCATCGCTCATATATGATTGATCCCATGAAAGAAGCGGATTATGGAAGTGATTAGCAGCCCGGCAAGCTGGTTTATCTTCGGCATAAGAGCCGTCCGAAAGCCAATCAATGATTCTTTTATTGTTTATTTTTGCTTCGTATCCTTCGGGTAATCCCAAATTAAGTTTTAGATAATTCCTCAGCGTCGAGTAATCAATGGTTTTTTCAGTAATTTTTCTGTGTGTTATTATATTATCATAGGCATCAGAATATGAAAGCATTGCAATAGTAGATAGAATTACAATAGTTGAGATGAATATTCTTTTATTCATTACTGTTCCCTCATTTCTGTGAAGTATAATTCTTTCACTATTTCTTGCCAGATTTGACTTTCTGTTTTTTTGCCTTGTTTCAAATCATCTAATTTTTTTGAAAAAAGGTCTCTTTCTTTTTCAGCTAATAGAATTTCATTTGAAAATGCTTGATCCAACTTTGAAGATGAATTGAGGCTGAGAGTTGATCTTGTAAAGTTAATATGTTGAGCATGGGAATAGCCCTTTTTAAAATGTTCAATTTTAAAGACATAACCATTTTCCAATCTAACGTCTTTCCTTTTTTCATTTAGAGGGAAAATATAGTCATTTCTCCAAGCCACATATCCTTTTTTATAAATAACAACTATTGGCGGATTGACAAACGGACTGAAAACTCCAAAGACTTTAAACTTGCCATTCTTGTCTGTGACTTTTTCAACAGTCTTATATGTTTCCGTATAACCCAGCCCTGTCCACTTTGCTTTTGATTTTGACCATTCCACAAACACAACAGCGCCCTCTATTGGTTTTCCTGTTTCTGCATCTATGACTGTGCCTGATATGCCTTGGGAATTTTCAGAACATCCATAAATTAATAAAGACATGAAAAATATTATTAGAAAGGTTTTTATTTTCATAAAATAATTCCTTTATTGATTTTCTACGATTAAAAGCCCATTATTTTCCAAATCCCATCTGAGACAAAGGTAACAGGATATGAATATATACCCTCGGTTTCAGACCTCAAAACTGCACATTCTGCTGTACCATCTTTTAAAGTATTAACTCTGAATTCAATTATAGTCGAGAAAATTGAATCTAACTGAGAAGATAATAGTCCTATGAATTTCTGTCTATATCGATCCTGACTCGGTAACACAAAATAACTAACAGATGTTTCTATATTCCCAGCTAAGAGTGCTCCCTTCATCCCCTCCCACTTGCCCTTTAGCAAGGCATCCAGTTCTGTTTTATTCATGACTGTTATTGCAACCGTATCCTGATAGAAATTGCCATTCGGCCCTAATGAACTCACTGTTATGTAATAAACACCTTCTGCAATAAACTTCAATTGATA
>JAKAKQ010000243.1 GCA_021813425.1 Nitrospirota bacterium | reverse complement strand
AAACGGCCAGAGGCTTCTGGCAAAGGAAATAGTAGTGCTCGTAAATCTCTTACGAAGGGGGAGCGCTAAACCTGCCCTTATACAGGTTAGGGGAATAAATGAATCTTCGCTTCCTCTCCGTCCGCAGGCTAAGCTAATAGAGGGAAGGGCGCCCAGGCCGGGCTCGTATGAAATAATCGCCGGCTTAAGCATAGCCAAAAGGTATAAAGGAGGGGGACTCGGCGAGTCGCTGCACTTTGCGATGCGTGACTGGACGGTCGTTGGTATTTTTGATGCAGGAAATACAGGATACAACTCCGAGATATGGGGTGACGCAGACCAGCTCATGCAGGCGTTCCGTAGGCCTGTTTATTCATCTGTGATATTCAAATTAAGAAACTCTTCTGAATTTCAAAGATTAAAAGAAAGGGTAGAGAGCGATCCCCGCCTTACGCTTGAAGCAAAAAGGGAACCCAAATACTATGCCGACCAGTCAGAGATGATGTCTACATTCCTGAGCATCCTCGGGCTGTCGCTGACAATAATCTTTTCTCTCGGGGCTGTTGTGGGCGCAATGATTACGATGTATGCATCTGTCGCAAACCGCACTAATGAGATCGGCACGCTCAGGGCGCTTGGTTTTCAGAGGCGGAATATCCTCCTGGCATTTCTCGTCGAGTCGATGATGCTCGGCCTTATAGGCGGATGTGCAGGATTGTCCTTCGCATCGATCATGCAGTTTCTTACGATCTCGACAATGAACTGGCAGACATTCTCTGAGCTTGCATTTTCATTTTCACTGACCCTTGAGATTGTCTACAAGTCTTTGGTTTTCTCGCTTGTCATGGGATTTATCGGCGGGGTGCTGCCTGCCTTCAGGGCAGCGCGCATGAATATAGTAGAGGCATTGAGAGCTGCTTGATAAGCATGTTTTGTATAATTTACTGTAAGTCACACTTGTCCAAAATAAATAATTGAAAGACCTCCGATTCGGGTACTATAAATGTGACAAGCAAAAATAGAAACCCGAAACGGAGGAAACATGAATAAGTTTAGCAATATTTTTGGACAAATTCTACAGATATTTTCGAGGAGCGAATTTTACAGAGTGGTTAAAGAAACAGGAGCAGAAAAAGGAGCAAAAGGATTTACCTGCTGGCAGCAATTTGTGGGGATGTTATTTTGTCAGTTGGGACAAGCCCATTCTTTGCGGGAGATATGCGGAGGTCTGGCAAGTTGCCTGGGGAAAGTGAAACATCTGGGTATTGATAAATCTCCAAACCGCTCAACACTTTCTTATGCCAATGAACACCGGCCTTGGCAGTTGTATCAGAAGACTTTCTACCAGATGCTTGGTAAATGTCAGGGGATGGGATTAAAGAAGAAGTTTCGATTTCGCAATAAATTGTTCAGTCTTGATGCTACGCTGATAGAACTCTGCGTGAGTCTTTTTGATTGGGCTAAGTATCGTACAACGAAAGGTGCGGTAAAGCTGCACTTGTTATTGGATCATGATGGATATCTCCCTGTTTTTGCGCATGTGACTGAGGGAAAAGTACATGAAGTCAATATTGCAAAAGGGCTGCAATTTCCTTCTGGTTCGATTGTAGTTATGGACCGTGGGTATGTGGATTATGAAATGTTCAGACTGTGGGCATCTGAAGGGGTATACTTTGTGACCAGGCTCAAGGACAATGCCGATTTCAGCATTGTCGAGGAGCGATCTGTTCCTGAGAGAAGAAATATACTTAAAGATCAAATCATCCGTCTTGAAGGTTTCTACTCCAAGCAGAAATGTCCTGATCTTCTCAGAAGGATCGAAGTCTGGGATGCTGATAATGAACAGGTAATAGTGCTTCTGACGAACCATCTGAGTTTTGGGGCTACGACCATAGGGGCGATTTATAAAGACCGCTGGCAGATTGAGATATTCTTCAAGATTCTGAAGCAAAACCTGAAGATCAAGACATTTGTAGGAACCAGTCCGAATGCACTTCTTATCCAGATTTGGACAGCATTGATTGCCATTCTTATATTGAAATATCTGAAGTTCCGGTCAACGTTCGGATGGTCACTGTCGAACTTGGTAGCTATGCTTCGCTATAATCTTTTCGCCTATAGGGATTTATGGGGATGGCTCAACAGTCCATTTGAAACTCCGCCATTTGTTCCGGAATTTCAGCAGCTTACACTGGAGGGTATTTGACTTGGACAGCATCGCCGTGAAGAAAGACAACCTGATTTCAAATGTGATGTCAAAATCTATCCAGAAAGCTTATTTGACAGGGAATAACTTATGATTTTAAATTATCTTGGACAGCAGTGAGGTCATATATAACTTATATGCCTATAACCTTTTAATGGAGGTTTTTATGAAGGTCGAGCAGATATCCATATTTCTCGAGAACAAATCCGGAAGGCTTGCAGACGTTTCAACTGTCCTTGCCCAAGGAGGAATAAATATACGCGCGCTTTCCCTGGCAGACACCACTGACTTCGGCATATTGAGGCTGATCGTAAATGATAATGAAAAGGCCAAACAGATCTTGAAGGAAAACGGCTTTACAGTAGGCAAGACCGAGGTCATCGCAGTCGAGGTAGCAGACAAACCCGGCGGGCTTGCCCATATCCTGAATATAATGAAGGACAAAGGGATAAATGTTGAATACATGTATGCGTTTGTGCAAAAGAGCGGAGGCAATGCAATCATAATTTTCCGTTTTGACGAGATTGAAAAGGCTATTGAGGCACTGGAAGGGTCAGGGATAAGGATATTAAAGGGTGAAGAGGTTTACTCCCTTTAATTTTTTTCTAAGTCAAATTTTTCTAAAAAGGAGGACGCTATGAAAATAGCAAGGTTTTTCGTTTTAGCAGTATTTCTTATCATCGCATTAGCTGCAGCGCCTGTTCCTGCTGCAGACACGATCAAGGTCGGTGCCATACTGGGAGTCACCGGCCCTGCTTCATTCCTTGGCGCCCCTGAGGCAAAGACCCTCGAGATGCTCGTTGAAGATATCAACAAAAAAGGGGGAGTAAAGGGAAGAAAGATCGAATTGATAATCAAAGACTCAGGCGCAAGCCCTGAAAAGGCGATCTCATTCGCAAAACAGCTTATAGAGGAAGAGAAGGTCTTTGCGATCATCGGGCCGTCAACAAGCGGCGAGACGATGAAGATCAAGGGCATCGCCGAAGAAGGCAAAACAATCCTCCTGTCCTGTGCAGCAGCAGAGGTTATCGTTAATCCCGTTGCGAAGTATGTATTCAAAACTCCGCAGATGGACAAGCATGCTGTAATAAAGATATTCGAACAGATGAAGAAGATGGGCATATCTAAAATTGGGGTGCTTAGCAGCAATACAGGCTTCGGCAAGGCAGGAAAAGAACAGATAGAAAAGCTCGCCCCTGAGCATGGGATTACCATACTTGTTAATGAGGTCTATGACAAGGCTGCCAGCGATCTTACTGCCGAGGTAACCAAGCTCAAGGCAGGCAATGTGCAGGCCCTGATCAACTGGTCTATCGAGCCGGCTCAGTCCATTGTTATCAAGAACGCAAAGCAGATCGGTCTTGATGTGCCGATCTTCCAGAGCCATGGCTTCGGCAACATACAATATGTTCAGGCAGCCGGCCCGGCAGCTGATGGTGTAATATTCCCGGCAGGAAGACTCCTTGTCGCAGAAACCCTGCCGAAGAACCACCCGCAGAAGGCTCTGCTCGCAAAATACAAGAAAGACTATGAGACTAAATTCAAGGAAGATGTCAGCACATTTGGCGGTCATGCATATGATGCGCTTATGATACTGGTGAAGGCGATCGAAAAGGCAGGGACTGATAAAGAGAAAGTAAGAGGCGCCATAGAAACCATGAAGGGCTTTGTAGGGACAGGAGGTGTTTTTAATTTTTCTCCTGAAGACCACAACGGTCTTGCCATGGATTCTTTTGAAATGCTCACAGTGAAGGACGGGAAATTCGCAGTTCTTACTGCCGCCGGAGCAATGAAGACGGAAATAGCACCGAAGAAAAAGAAATAGCACGTATTATCCCTGGATGGAGGCCGCACCGGCCTCCATCCTTCATCCTTTGATTCAATGAATATAGAACTTTTTTTCCAGTATATCGTTGCGGGCATTACCTATGGCGCCATTTATTCTATTGTTGCCATAGGGTTCAACATTATTTACAACACAACGGGCATTATCAATTTTGCACAGGGAGAATTCGTTATGATCGGCGGGATGACGGCTGTCACCCTGCACAGTTTCTTCCCATTGCCATATGCAATACTCCTTGCCGTTATTATTACAATGATAGCCGGCGCGCTTATAGAGATAATCTTCATCAGGTGGCTTGTCAATCCATCAGTTCTGAGGATGATAATAATAACGATCGGCATATCCATCCTCCTCAGGGAAGCCGCACTTTATATATGGGGTGAAAAAGTCAGGGGCCTGCCATACTTCACAGGCACCTCGGTATCGTCATTGTCAATCGGTGGTGTGCATGTGTCGCCACAGGTGCTCTGGGTGATCGGCATCTCTGCCGTAATTGTTGTTGCGCTGAATCTTTTTTTCAGCTATACAATGCCTGGAAGGCAGATGAGGGCGTGTGCCTCGAACAGGGATGCCGCAAGATTATGCGGTGTAAGCGCAAGCAATATGATAACTCTCTCATTCGTCCTCAGTGCAGGCATAGGGGCTCTTGCAGGATGCGTTGTATCCCCGATCACATATGTCCAGTATGAAAGCGGGACAGGGCTTGCAATCAAGGGATTTACAGTCGCCATTCTCGGAGGTCTTGGAAACAGCATGGCTGCAGTGGCAGCCGGGCTCATACTCGGGATACTTGAATCACTGAGCATATGGGTCATGCCCACGGCATATAAAGATGTCATATCAATATCAATACTGCTTCTTATGCTTTTTGTAAAGCCGTCCGGGCTCTTCGGAAGCAAAGAGGCTGCAAGCCTGAAGGAATTCTGATGGGTCATCAAAGATATCTGCAGATCCTTGGTCTCATATCAGCAGTAATCGCAGTGCAGTTGTTCACCTATTACACTGATACAGGACACCACCTTACACAACTGACGATGTCTGCCTATTATTCCCTTGTCATTATAGGTCTCTGTCTCCTGATAGGATATGCAGGCCAGATCTCACTCGGACATGCCGGCTTTTTTGCGATAGGCGGATATATATCGGCCTTCCTTACGACCCATAATTTCCTGCCTTACAAAGATAATTATTTTATATCTTTTCTATCAAAATCAGGTCTTCTTGCAAGCCGTGAGGACCTTTACGGAGGACAGATATTAATCTTTCATCCATGGGCAGCCTGTATAGCAGCCGTATTATTCGCTGTTATTGTGGCTTATTTAATCGGCGGCCCTGTCCTTAAGCTCAAAGGGCATTACCTTGCGATGGCCACCCTTGGTTTCGGCATTATAGTCTATAAAATTGTTCTGGGAACTGAGAAGTTCGGCGCTGCCGACGGCATCTCCGATGTCCCTTCCTTTGTATTATTGCCGGGAGTTGAGATAACCGGCAAACTGCCTGTCAGGATAATGAACTATTATGTCGCATGGGTAATAGTCATAATCTGCATGATTATACTTCTGAACCTGATAAATTCACGTATCGGAAGGGCCCTCAGGTCCATTCACGGGGCAGAGGACGCCTCAAATGCGATGGGGGTCAATACAGCAAAATACAAACTCAATACGTTCGTGCTCAGCGCTGCATTCGCCTCTGTTGCAGGGGTCTTCCTTACACATTACAACGGCGGAATCGGACCATCGGAAGCTTCGGTGATGAAATCCGTCCGTTACGTCGCAATAGTTGCTGTTGGAGGGATGGCAAATCTGTGGGGAGCACTCATAATGGGAGTGCTGCTGAACTTCCTTTCCCTGCGCGGATATTTTGGAACTTATGATGATGCAGTCTTTGGAGGAATACTTATTCTCATCATGTTGTTTGCACCCGAAGGGCTTCTCAGAATAGATCTTTTCAGAAGCCTGAAAGGAATGTTTCTGAAGATATCAGACAGTAAGGAAAAGACATAATGGCTATCCTTGAGGTCAGAGATTTAAGCCGTTCCTTCGGAGGGCTTCAGGCTGTATTTAATGTAAGTTTCACTGTAAAGAACGGCTCCATAAAGGCACTAATAGGACCTAATGGCGCCGGGAAGACCACGCTCTTTAATCTTATTTCAGGCTTTCTGAAGCCTGATACAGGTTCGGTTTTATTCAATAACCAGAAGATACACGGACTGAAGCCGTATCAGGTTGCCGGGAAAGGCCTGTCCCGTACATTTCAGCATATAAAGCTCTTTCATAAGATGACTGTTCTGGAGAATATCATGATCGGAAGACATATACACAGCAAAGCAGAGTTCATTTCAGGGATGTTTAATCTCCCGTGGACACAGCGCGAGGAAAAGGCAATAAGGGAAAGGTCGCTTGAGATCCTGAATTTCCTCGGCCTTTCTGAAATGGCCGATGCCGAGGCAACAAGCCTTGCATACGGTCAGCAGCGCATCGCAGAACTTGCACGCGCCCTTGCATGCGAGCCCAAACTCCTTCTGCTTGACGAGCCTGCGGCAGGACTGAATATGCGGGAGACAGCAGAGATGGCAAAGCTTATTGCCAGAATAAGGGACATGGGGATCACAGTTCTTATAGTCGAGCATGATATGTCGCTTGTCATGAATATCTCCGATGAGATAATAGTGCTCAGCTACGGCCAGAAAATAGCGGATGATATACCGTTGGCCATTCAGAAGAACAGTGAAGTGATCCGTGTCTATCTTGGAGAAGAGGATGCTTAAGATAAAAAACCTCGAATCAGGATATGGAAAACTTAAGGTGCTTAGGAAGATCTCGATCCATGTCAACCCCGGAGAGATTGTCACCATAATAGGCGCAAACGGGGCAGGGAAAACAACACTTCTCAATTCTATCGCGGGTCTTGTCAGGTTAAAATCAGGAGAGATACTTTTTGACAAACAGGACGTTCTCAAATTCCCGCCTGAAAAGATCGTTTTCATGGGATGCTCACTCGTCCCAGAAGGGAGACAGGTCTTTTCAACAATGACAGTTAAAGAAAACCTGATTCTCGGGGCATATGTTCAGCAGCGGAGAAAGCAGAGAGTTATAGACCTCGAAAGCATCTACAGTATATTCCCGGTCCTTAAGGAGAGGGAAAAACAGCTTGCAGGCACACTCTCAGGAGGAGAGCAGCAGATGCTTGCCATCGGCAGGGCCCTCATGGCAAAACCGAAACTGATTATGATGGACGAACCGTCAATGGGGCTTGCCCCCCTGATCGTGAAAGAGATATTCAATATCGTAAAAAGACTTCGTGACGAAGGAAATACAGTCCTTCTTGTTGAACAGAATGCAAAGGCCGCTCTCGGGATTGCCAACAGGGGTTATGTCCTGGAAACAGGAAGGATAGTGCTCGAGGGCTCTTCTGAAGACCTGCTTTCGAACAGGGATGTCCAGAGGGCCTATCTTGGAAGGGACCTTGATTCGGAGATGAAAATATAAAGCCAGCACGCTTTCAAGCTGAAAGCTTGGAGGCTGAGAAACCAAAGGAGGCAACTATGTTTTGGGAACCTGATAAAGAGACCATCAGCAGGGAAGAGCTCGAACAGCTTCAGCTTGAGAGGCTTGAGTCGACCCTGAACAGGGTATATTTGAATGTTCCTTTTTACCATAAGAAATTCGATGAGATGGAAATAGACATCGACAACCTCCGTTCCCTCGAGGACCTCCGCAAACTGCCGTTTACAACAAAAGAAGACTTAAGGAACAACTACCCCTATGGCCTGTTCGCTGTCCCTTTGAGAGAAGTAGTCAGGATACATGCCTCTTCAGGAACAACAGGCATGTCGACAGTCGTCGGGTACACCAAAAATGATATAAAGACCTGGTCGAACCTTGTCGCGAGGGTCCTCACTGCAGGGGGAGTCACAAAGGACGACGTTGTCCAGATAGCCTTCGGATACGGCCTTTTCACCGGCGGATTCGGCCTGCACTACGGCGCGGAAAAGATCGGCGCATCTGTTATACCTATCTCGAGCGGGAACACGCAAAGGCAGATAAAGATAATGCAGGACTTCAAGACGACAGCCCTTGTATGCACTCCAAGCTATGCGCTTGTGATAGCCGATACGATAAAAGAGATGGGGATAAATATTAATTCCCTCTCTCTTAAATACGGGCTTTTCGGCGCAGAGCCATGGTCTGAGGCGATGAGGCAGGAAATACAGGACAAATTAAAGATTATTGCAACAGACAACTATGGCCTGAGCGAGGTCATGGGGCCGGGGGTTGCAGGAGAATGCCTTGAGAGAAACGGGCTTCACATAAACGAGGACCATTTTCTTGTCGAAGTGATAAACCCTGATACACTCGAACCTGTGCCTGCGGGTGAAACAGGCGAGCTGGTTATTACAACACTGACCAAAGAGGCGTTTCCTGTTATACGTTTCAGGACAAGGGACCTGACAAGGATTATCCCTGAGCCGTGCAGGTGCGGGAAGAAGTTCATAAGGATGTCACGCGTCATGGGGAGGACTGATGATATGCTGATAATAAAGGGAGTGAATGTATTCCCTTCGCAGATAGAACCGATCCTTTTTGATATCGAAGGCACAGAGCCGCATTATCAGATCGTCGTTGAAAGAAAAGGCCATCTCGATGAAGTGACCGTGCATGTTGAGGTGCAGGAGTCCATTTTCTTTGACGAGATGAAGAAACAGAACAGACTTATAAATCAGATTAAGGAGAGGCTCGCCTCGGAACTCGGCATATCTGTCGAGGTGAGACTTGTGGAGAAGAAGACCATTGAAAGGACCGAAGGCAAGGCAAAAAGGGTTGTCGATCTGAGGAAGATATGAGGCTGCAGATATGCTGCTGTCCCTATATTCATTTTTGTTTCTGAAATCTGTTATAATTTTGTTCAGTATAAGCTTATTTATTTTTATGGATTAAAAAGGCTCAGTTGAAAGACAAAAATGATCTATCGCTGTTAATCGATGCCGACAGGGTCGAAGGTGTCTTCAGTGAAGTAAAAAACATTGTTTCATTGATCCATGCCGATTATGACTTTCGGGTCCTGGACCATGTTTTCACAGACATCGTAAAGCTTTTTAACGGCGAATACCACGGCTACAGGAAGTGCAACACCGAATACCACAATCTAAGGCATACCACCGATGTATTGCTCACAACAGCAAGACTCTTTCACGGCTTTTTCATTGAGGGACATATATTCAGCAGGCATATGATGGAGCTCGGGTTCTTAAGCGCCCTGATGCACGATACCGGATATATTCAGACAGAGGATGATTGCGAAGGCACGGGTTCAAAGTATACAAAGGTCCATGTTGAAAGAAGCATCCAGTATATGAGAGATTATTTCTTGAAAAACAAATTCCATATGGATGATTACAAGAAATGCAGCCGCATTGTGGCCGCCACCCATCAAAGCATAAAACACTGCGATATCCCCTTTGAATCCGATGAGGAAAGGCTTATGGGCAAGGTGATATATACCGCAGATTTCCTGGGCCAGATGTCCGACCGTTATTACCTCGAGAAACTTCTCTTCCTCTATAGGGAATTCACGGAAGGGAATGTCCCTGGGATCAGGCATGAAAGCGACCTGTTCGAAAACACCATCGGCTTTTTTGAGATAATCAGGCAGAGACTTGAGACAGAGATGGGTTATAAGGGCATATATATGAGGCATCACTTTAAAAGTCGCTGGAACATCGACTGTGATCTTTACACCGCAGCTATAATGAAGAATATCAACTATCTGAAATATGTCCTTGATTGCTGCAGGAAAAATTACAGGGATATGCTTAAGCGCGGCGATATTGTCAAAAAATTAGGGCAGCTCGAATTGCTGAATGCGTAAGCCCCGTACCTTTAAAATATCTCATAATGTTTTAATATAACAATCAATTCTATATAGATACAAGAGAGGGGAAAGATGAGCTTTCAGTATATACGTGAGATGCCGGGTGTAAGGGAGATACTCGACAGTATACCTCTCCCGGAGGAACTGAGAAAGATCAAGAAGAAAAGGGACGAGGAAATCATGTCGGTATTCGTGAGGGAAAGTGAAAAATTCCTCGTGATAATCGGGCCCTGTTCAGCGGACAATGAAGATGCTGTCTGCGAATATGTGTCGAGACTTGCAAGAATCCAGGATGAAGTGAAAGACAAACTGATACTCATCCCCAGGATCTATACCAACAAACCGCGAACCACCGGCGAAGGGTATAAGGGAATGGCCCACCAGCCGAAACCCTCTGAAGCCCCGAACATGGTTAAAGGGCTGAAGGCGATCCGCAAGATGCATATAAGGGCTATGAAGGAATCCTATCTTACCGCTGCAGATGAAATGCTTTATCCGGGAAACTATCCTTATCTCGAAGACATCCTCAGTTACGTTGCAGTCGGGGCACGATCAGTCGAAAACCAGCTTCATCGCCTGACGATCAGCGGGCTTGATGTGCCATCCGGCATGAAAAACCCTACAAGCGGAGATATTGAAGTGATGCTCAACTCTGTGCAGGCAGCACAGCTTCCGCATGTATTTGTTTATAACGGCTGGGAGGTAAAGACCACCGGCAATCCCCTTACACACTGTATAATGCGCGGGGCTGTAGACCAGTACGGCACCAACTTCCCGAACTATCATTACGAAGACCTGATGAGACTCTCAGAAGCGTACAAGAAGCGTAATCTTTTATTCCCTGCAATCATCGTTGACACCAACCATGCAAACTCGAACAAGAAATTCCACGAACAGCCGAGGATAGCAAAAGAGGTGATGAGGTCGCGCCAGAATTCCAAGACGCTCAGGAATAAAGTGAAAGGCCTCATGATAGAGAGCTATCTCGTTGAAGGCAGCCAGAAGATAGGTGAGAATATCTATGGGAAATCGATCACCGATCCCTGTCTCGGATGGGAAGACTCCGAGAGGCTCGTAAAAAAGCTGGCGGAATACGTTTAGGACAAAAGCCCTTAGCTCTTAGCCCTTAGCTGACATGATGGGGTTTTCTCAGGAATGTTGTAAGCAATATCGCCATCCCTGCAAAGGCTGCGGCCATATAAAAACTGCTCGTAAAACTTCCTGTCTGCTCTGCAAGGACACCCGCAATCGCAGGTCCTGTAATCTGGCCGAACCCGAAGATAAATGTGATAAAGCCGAAGGCAGCCACTGCCCTTTCAGTGCCGACATAATCCCCTGTTGCAGCGACCATTATCGATGGTATGCTCCATGCAACAATGCCGTAGCAGAAAATGGAGAAATATAAAAACATATCAGGCAGCTTTGAGGCGACAAGCAGATATGAAAACATCTGGAGCGAAAAGACCATTATAAGGCCGGCCTTTCTTCCGAGCTTATCAGACAGCGTCCCGAAAACCGGGCCCGAAAAAAGACTTAGGAACCCTACCCATGACCAGAAATTTCCTGCAACAGACTCTGAAAAACTCCTCTCCTGGACCAGTGTCGTAACAATAAAAGTGGCATATATCACATATGTATAGCCAAAAAGGAAATATATTGCGCCGAGGAGATAAACAACCTTTTCTTTGTAGATATTGGAGCCGGGCCTGCCCATGCCTGAAGGCTGGGACAATTCTGTTCCATCGCTTCCAACAGGCATCAGGCCCTTTTCCTCAGGCCTGTTCCTGAGAAGAAGAAGACACAAAAATGATATCATTATTACGGCAATGCCCAGGATCATCCAGTTTGTCCTCCAGCCCTCAGAGCCGTAAATTCTATTTATATATGGAATCAGTTTCCCGGAAAGGACTATCGCAAAGCCGCTTCCGATCACAATGAAACCCGCTGCCCTGCCCCTCATCTTTCTTGTAAACCATGAGGCCACAAGTCCCATCATCGGCACGTTGGAAGCGCCGCTGCCCATGCCTGTAATAGTATAAAGCACGAGCAGATATATAAAACTGCTGGTCCGGCTTATCAGCAGCATTGAAACACCAATAACAAGCAGCGAAATAAAAACCAGCCTCCTTGAGCCAATTCTCACCGCAAGAAAACCGCTTATCAATACTGCAACAAGGTATCCAAGGAAATTGCCTGTACTGATGAAACCCATCTGGGAATAACTGAGGTTAAGTGTAGCCGCCATTGAAGGAAGAAGCATGCCGAGTGCAAAACGCCCAAATCCAAGGCAGGCGAATATGCAGATCGTGCCAGTAAAGACAATCACCCATCCGTAATGAAAAGGGAGTTTATTTTCTTTGGAAATTTTCACAATGGAAAATATAACATTGTTTGACAGGAAAGCTAAAGGGGATTTATTTTATCTGATGTGACTATCTAAAACCATATAAGAGATAAATTTCTAACAAAAATGATACTGCCATAATGCCAGCAGAGGATGTGGTATACTCATCTAAGGTAAAAATTCATGAACCTGATTGATTACTCAGGAAATGCAATCCGCTTAACAGATGAAAGGCTGGCTCATATCAAAGAGCATCCTGAAATGATTATCAACACTTCGAAGATAAGCGAGATACTCACAAATCCTGATATAGTTGTTAAATCGAAAAGCGATGAAGAAGCAAGGCTTTATTACAAGTATTATGCTGGGCTATCTGTTGGAGATAAAAACATGTGTGTTGTGGTAAAATTTAAACAGGATGATGCTTTTGCTATAACAGCTTATCTTACTGACAGCATCAAAAAGGGAGATGTTATATGGAAAAAGTAAAAGTCTGGTATGATCCTGAAGGCGACTATCTTGAGGTCATGTTTGAAAAAAAAGAAGGCTATTTCAAAGAAACAGAATCTGACCAGATAATGGAGAAGGTTGACATGGAGGGAAATGTCATTGGATTTTCAATACTTAAAGTAAGCTCACTTAAAGGACATCCTATCGAAGTAGCTCTTGCAGGCACAAAGTAGCCCTTCCGAATCTCTGAAATTCTAAATTGGAATGTCAAGAATCAGCGGATGCTACGTGAAAGACTCGTTAGCTTCACATCTTTACTTCGCCACTTTCGATCTTCTGCACTGACTGCGCATCTTGATCAAGAAGATTCAGAAATCGAATCAAGCATAATTTAGAATAAGATTTATGATTAACTCGATCGCCTTTCAACCCCTTGAAAAATTAAGGAAAAATCAGGTAATATTACAACTCTACTTAAAGCCTGACCAGCTTTTATAGGGGCGTAAAAAAAAGGAAAAGATGAACGAACTGGACAAATTCAGAAACAATATCGACAGAATAGACGATGAAATACTTAAACTCCTCAATAAACGCGCCGGATATGTCCTTGAGATCGGCAATATCAAGCGCAACAAAAAGGTAAAATTCTACAAGCCTGAACGTGAACGCCAGATACTCGAAAGGATAACAAGGAACAACACAGGCCCTTTTCCCAACGATGCGCTGAAGGCCATTTACAGGGAGATACTCTCTGCATCCCTTTCGCTTGAAGAGCCTTTAAAAGTCACATGTCTTGGACCTCTTGCGACCTTCACGCACCTTGCAGCCTTGAGACACTTCGGCTCGTCAGCTTCTTTTGTTCCTGTAGACAGCATTAAAAAGGTCTTCGAGAACGTTGAGACAGGCAAGGCAGAATACGGTGTCGTGCCTATAGAAAACTCAAACGAGGGGGTCGTAAGTTACACCCTTGACATGTTCATGGACTCTGAACTGAAGGTCGTGGCAGAGATAATCCTTGAGGTATCACATAACCTCCTTTCGAAACAAACCGACAGATCAAAGATAAAGAAGATCTATTCCCATCCCCAGGCCCTTGCACAATGCAGGGGATGGCTGGAATCCAACATGCCGGGTGTGCTTACCAAGGAGTCGACCAGCACATCAAAGGCAGCTGAACTGGCTTCCAAAGATGCGACTGCATCTGCGATCGCAAGCGAACTTGCGGCAAGGATATATGACCTGAACATACTCGAGAGAAATATCGAGGACAGCAGGCATAATGTCACAAGGTTCCTTGTTATATCAGAAGATTTTCCTCCAAAGTCAGGGGACGACAAGACCTCGATAATGTTCTCTATCAAGGACAGGCCCGGCTCTCTATATGAGATACTGCTCCCTTTCAAGAAGGCGAATATCAACCTTACAAAGATCGAATCAAGGCCTTCAAAAAGAAGGGCCTGGGAATATATCTTCTTTGTTGACATGGAAGGCCATATCGAAGACAAAAAAGTAAAGAAGGCCCTTGATTCGTTAAAAGAAGATTGTCTTTATCTGAAGATACTCGGTTCATATCCGCAGGGTAATATACAATGATACATCCTCCTGAATATGTTCTGGGTATTCAGCCGTATGTTCCCGGCAAACCGATCGAGGAACTCGAAAGGGAACTCGGCATTTCAGATTCGATAAAACTTGCGTCCAATGAAAATCCTGTCGGCCCCTCCCCTGCTGCTCTGAAAGTCATTAAAGATTCCTTTTCTGATATCAACAGGTATCCTGACGGCGCCGGTTATTATCTCAGAAAAGCGCTTTCAGATTTACTCTCTGTGAAAGAGGATGAGATCATACTCGGGAACGGATCAAACGAACTGCTGGATATCGCCGCAAAGACATACTTAAAAGACGGTGACGAGGCTGTCATGGCAGTCCCTTCGTTTGTTGTCTATTCGATGGCTGTACAGTCTGTCGGCGGAAATCCTGTGCAGGTGCCTCTAAAGGATTATACTCATGATCTTTCTGCCATGGCCGATGCCATAACACCAAAGACAAAAATAATCTTTATAGCAAACCCGAATAACCCGACAGGGACGATAAACAAAAAGGATGAGTTCGACAGGATGATGGAGAAGGTTTCTAATGATATCCTTGTTGTTATCGATGAGGCATATTATGAATATGTATCAGGGCCTGATTATGCAGACAGCATGAAATACCTCGGGAGCGAAAAGAATATCCTCGTCCTCAGGACATTCTCAAAAATCTACGGACTGGCAGGTCTTAGAATAGGTTACGGCATCGCGAAGAAGGAGATACTGAGTGATATGAACAGGCTTAGAGCTCCTTTCAATACAAACACAATAGCGCAGAGGGCAGCGCTTGCCGCGCTTAAAGACAGTGAACATGTAATAAATTCAAGGAATATAAATGAAGCTGGGAAGAAATATTTATACCGCGAATTAGAATCCATAGGGATAAAATATGTTCCAACCGAGGCAAATTTTATTTATATGCCTATCGGGGATTCCATGTCTGTCTATAATGGGCTCCTCAAAATGGGAGTTATAATAAGGCCTATGGGACCAAAGGCGATACGGGTTACCATAGGGCTTCCCGAAGAGAATAAAAGGTTTATTGAAGCACTTAAGACAGTCGTCAGTGAATAGTGAATAGAAAGAATTCTCACGAACTATTCACTAAATACTGTTCACTAACAACTGATTATTCGGAGGAATAAATGGATATTATTGTCTTAGGACATGAAGCAACAAAAGAAGAGATAAAACATATCACAAAAAAGCTCGAAAGCTGGGGGCTCAAGGCAAATATATCAAAGGGGACTGAAAGGACCATCATAGGTGTTATTGGCGACACCTCAAAGATAACCGAAGATGAAGAGGCCGCTATCCGCGCGATACCTGGAGTTGAAAACGTTGTCAGGATATTGAAACCTTACAAACTCGCAAGCCGTGAATTCAAGAGGGAAAATACCGAAATAAACATACAGGGCATTGTTGTCGGCGGCAAGAAGATACCTGTCATGGCCGGCCCTTGTGCTGTGGAGAACAAGACCATCCTCACAAACATAGCTGAAAAGGTCAAAAAAGCAGGCGCAACATTCCTGAGGGGCGGTGCGTTCAAACCGAGGACTTCACCATACTCATTTCAGGGACTCGGCGAAGAAGGGCTTAAATACCTCGCTGAGGCGCGTAAAAAGACAGGCCTGCCTGTCATTACAGAGATCATGGACCCGAGGGATCTGGACCTTATTGTCGAATATTCGGATATCATCCAGATAGGCGCAAGGAACATGCAGAATTTCAGGCTCCTGCTTGAGGTAGGCTCATCGAACAAACCTGTTCTTCTCAAGCGCGGGCTGTCCTCCACGATAAAGGAATGGCTTATGTCAGCAGAATATATCATGTCACGCGGCAATCAGAATGTGATGCTCTGTGAAAGGGGTATCAGGACATTTGAGACCGCAACAAGGAATACACTCGACCTCAGCGCCGTACCTGTTTTAAAACAGCTTACACATCTGCCTGTTGTTGTTGATCCAAGCCATGGTGTCGGGAAAAGGGAACTGGTTGCGCCCATGGCAAAGGCCGCTGTTGCCGCCGGAGCTGACGCGCTGATTATAGAGGTGCATACAAACCCTGAAGAGGCGATGTCAGATGGGGAACAGTCACTTAAACCGGAGCAGTTCGAAAAACTGATGAAGGAGTTAAGGCCCGTAGCCCAGGCTGTGGGAAGGGAGATATAAACTTATTATCGGTCTCATAATAACAACGGCATTATTTATAAAATCCCTCCTAACCTCCCTTTGCCAAATCCCGAAGGGTTTTCGGGACTCTTTGGCAAAGAGGGGCGAGGGGAGATTTTTAATCAATGTCAATTCTATTTCAAGACTGTTAATAATTCAAAGTTAAAAATCAATGTCAAAAATATATTTTAATAAGATAACAATTTTAGGAGTCGGTCTTATCGGCGCATCGTTTGCGCTTGCGATGAAAAAAAACGGGCTCTGCAAAGAGATCGTCGGGTTCGGCAGGAACAGGAAGAATCTTCTAAACGCAAAGGAGAAAGGCATTATTGATTCTTTCGGAGCCGACCCTGCTTCTGCCTGTAAAGACTCTGATCTTATAATCCTGGCAACGCCAGTGGGAACTTTCCAGGATCTGACAAAAAAGGCGCTGCCTTCCTTTAAAAAAGGCGCCGTTATAACAGATGCAGGCAGCGTAAAAGGGGACCTTGTGTATGAGATCGAGAAGATAATGCCTGAAGGAGTGTATTACATCGGCGGCCATCCGATAGCAGGGAGCGACCGCTCAGGCATCGACTCGGCAAATGCAGAACTTTTCACAGGTGCGAAATGTATAATCACGCCTACTAAAAACTCGAATGCCGGCGCACTCAGGATCGTTACCGATTTATGGAAATCACTCGGGTCTGATGTAATAACCATGGGCCCTGAAAAGCACGACCGCATCTATGCAGCTGTCAGTCACCTCCCTCACCTGATTGCATATTCGATAATTAATACGATCGCAGGGATCGACAGTTCATACCTCGAGTTCTGCGGCCAGGGTTTTAAGGATACAACAAGGATCGCATTGAGTTCTCCGGAACTATGGCGTGACATTTCCCTGATGAACAAAGATAATCTTATAGAGATGATCTCGATATTTCAGAAAAACCTGGATACACTAAGCCAGTATCTCAGGGCCTCTGATTCCGGCTCGCTCGAAAGCGAGTTCAGAAAGGCCCGGACACTGAGGGAAGGCATTGGACAGAATTGAGATCAGCAGGGCCAGAATATTCAAAGGCGAATTTTTCCCCCCGCCTGACAAATCGATATCCCACAGGGCGGTAATCTTTTCCTCCATCGCTAAAGGGAAGAGCCTTGTAAGAAACCTGCTCCGGGCAGAGGATGTTAAAAGCACTGTGAACGCCTTCAGAGCACTCGGAATTCAAATAGAAGAATTTTCCCCCGCTGGGTCTGACTCCGAACTGATTATACACGGAAAAGGGCTTCGCGGGTTATCAGAGCCCGTGGATGTCATTGACTGCGGGAATTCAGGGACAACGATACGGCTCCTCTCAGGTGTGCTCTCCGGCAATCCCTTTTTTTCTGTCTTAACAGGAGACAGCTCCCTGAGGACAAGGCCGATGGCAAGGGTGATAAAACCGCTCAGAATGATGGGCGCTGAAATCAGTGCGCGTGACCTGGACAGGTTTCCACCTATGGCTATCAAAGGCAGACAGCTGACACCGATAAAATACCCGATGCCGGTTGCAAGCGCGCAGGTCAAGTCTTCGATCATACTGGCAGGTCTTTATTCGGAAGGTGAGACCGATATAACAGAACCCTCAAAGTCGCGTGACCACACCGAAAGGATGCTGCCTGCATTCGGCGCTCACCTGAAAGTGGAGGGGCTGAAGGTCATAGTTAAGGGTGGCGCTGAACTTTCACCGATGGAAACAGAGGTGCCGGGTGATTTTTCTTCAGCTGCCTTTTTTATCGTGGCATCGCTTCTGATACCCGGTTCGGAGATCACGGCAAGAAATGTCGGTATAAATCCTACAAGGACAGGACTCCTTGACATACTCGGGGAAATGGGGGCAAAGATCGATATAGAAAATATCCGTGAGGTTTCAGGTGAACCCGTTGCTGATCTGCATTGCAAGGGAACGTCCGGTTTAAAGCCCGCCAATGTAACAGGGAAATCCATCCCATCGCTGATCGATGAATTCCCCATACTCTGCATCGCTGCTTCACTCGCAGACGGGACAACGACTATACGGGGGGCCGAGGAGCTCCGGGTAAAAGAGTCCGACAGGATAAAATCAATGGCATCCGAGCTGAGAAAAATGGGAGTTGAGATAGAAGAGTTCCCGGATGGTCTCAACATCAGAGGGAGCGGCGGTCTGAAAGGCGCTGTACTGGAAAGCCACGGAGACCACAGGATAGCGATGTCGATGTCAGTAGCGGCATTGTTAGCTGAGGGGGAATCGACCATAAACGGGGCATCAGCAGTTGATATATCCTTCCCGGGATTTTTTGATATTATAAGGAGTCTTTCATCTTGAAAAAGGTGATCGCGATAGACGGCCCGTCAGGCGCCGGCAAAAGCACGATCGCAAAACTCCTCGCAAGAGAACTTGGGTTCGAATATCTCGACACAGGTGCGCTGTACAGGGCTGTTGCACTTAATCTGATGAGACTCGGGCTGGACAATAACTCATCCGATAAAGATATAGCATCAGCTCTAAGGAAAACAAAAGTGGAATTCAAAAAAGGACAGGTCATACTTAATGGCGAAGATGTATCAAGGGAAATACGCTCGCCGGAGGCAGGGCACTATGCATCTGTTTTTTCCGCAAGAAAGGCCGTGCGCGAACATCTGCTTAAGATACAGAGGGACGCATCAATGAATTCCGATCTTGTGGCAGAGGGGCGTGACATGACAACAGTTGTGTTCCCGGACGCCTTCAGGAAATTTTTTCTGGACGCATCGGTCGGGGAACGCACAAGGAGACGGACGTGGGAGCTCATCTCGAAGGGGTTTGAGGTCTCGGAAGAGAGGGTGCGGCTGGATATAATGGAAAGGGATATCAGGGATTCAAAGAGGGATCTGGCTCCCCTTAGGAAGGCCTCTGACGCCCATCTTATAGACTCAACCGGCCTTTCCATTGATGATGTGTTTAATATGATGATCGATATTATCAGAGGTGCCTGAGGGTTGGAGATAATAATTGCAAAAAGGGCCGGATTCTGTTTTGGGGTAAAAAGGGCCATAGACATTACGTTCGGCATGGCAACGAAAAACAAAGAAGGTGTATTCACTATCGGTCCTTTGATCCATAACCCCCAGGTCATCGAAAAACTCAAAAGAGAGGGGATATTTCCCCTGGAAATGGACGATATTGAAAACAGTGGCGCCAAGGCGCTGATAATCAGAACACATGGAATACCCTGTTATCTGTATGATAATATATCGGCACGGGGCTTAAAGATAATCGATGCAACATGTCCGTTTGTGAAAAAAGCGCAGCGTTATGCTAAACTTCTTAAGGAAAACGGGTACCAGGTACTTATATTAGGAGACAGCAATCATCCTGAGGTCAGGGGAATTATGAGCTACGCAGGCGAAGACGCAATCGTTATGGATGAGAACACCCCTCTGCCCAAGCTCGGGTCAAAAGTGGGGATAGTAGTTCAGACCACTCAGCCTGTTGAAGCCCTGAAAAAGGTCCTTTCCAATATCATCGGGCATGTAAAGGAAGTAAAAGTATATAATACGATATGCAATTCCACTGCACTGCGGTTGAAAGAGACCGAAGATATGGCAAGCAGGGTTGATGTGATGATAGTCGTCGGCGGGAAAAACAGCGCTAACACGACCCAGCTTGCAAATCTTTGCAGGTCGTTGAATGTCAGGACATATCATGTAGAGACTGCTTCGGAGATCCAGGATAAATGGTTAAACAAGATAAAACGTGTAGGTATTACTGCCGGGGCATCGACACCCAACTGGATTATTAAAGAGGTGGAAAAAAGAATCAGAGATATAGGAGGGAAATCCTTTAATGGAAATTAAAAACAACGAGATGGAAAGGCTCTACGCCGAGACCTTCCACAGTATTGAAGAAGGGACAATACTATCGGGCAAGATACTGGCCGTAAAGCAGGACGGCATTATAGTCGACATCGGTTACAAATCAGAGGGGTTTATCAGCATCAATGAATTTACGGAAAAAGAGGTAGCCTCCATGAAACCCGGCGACAATATTGAAGTCTATATAGAACGCATCAGGGACTCCGAAGGCATCGTAAATCTCTCCAAGGAGCGCGCCTCAAAAATAAAGATATGGGATGTCATAGAAAAAGCTGTAGAGGACGGTTCTCATGTAACGGGCAGGATAATCGAGAAGACAAAAGGCGGATTGACCGTTGATATCGGGGGGGTCAGGGCCTTCCTGCCCGGTTCCCAGATCGACACAAAGATCGTAAAGGACATAGACAGTCTAATAGGCGAAAAAATGTCGTTCAGGGTGCTGAAACTCAACAACAAGCGCTCCAATGTGATAGTATCCAGAAGGGCCGTAATAGAAGAGGAACGTGTCAGGCTGAAAAGCGAAACCATAGGCAAGATAAAGGAAGGGGCGCTACTTGAAGGGATAGTAAAGAACATAACAGACTATGGTGTTTTTGTAGACCTGGGCGGCATCGACGGACTGCTTCACATATCTGATATCTCGTGGGGCAGGATCAACCATCCATCGGAGTTCTTTGTAATCGGAGACAGTATAGAGGTGCTGGTCATCAAATATGACGAGTCAAATGAAAGGGTGACACTTGGATACAAGCAGAAGCACCCTGATCCATGGTCAAAGGCATATGAAAAGTACCCTGCAGGCAAAAAGATAAAGGGCAAGGTTGTCAGCATTACGGATTATGGCGCGTTCATAGAACTTGAGGAAGGGCTCGAAGGACTTGTCCATATCTCCGAGATGGACTGGCAGCCGAAACCAAAACACCCGTCGAAATATCTTGCTATCGGAGAGACGGTGGAAGCAGTCATTCTGAAGGTTGACAAGGAAGAAAGAAAACTGTCATTAAGTATCAAACAGATAAAACCAAGCCCCTGGGAGATCATCAGCCAGCGTTATACTATCGGGCAAAAGATCACAGGAAAGGTCAAAAGCCTTACAGACTTCGGGGCCTTTATCGGACTCCCTGAAGGTGTGGACGGCCTCATTCATATATCGGATCTGTCATGGACAAAACATATAAAACATCCCTCAGAAATCCTCAGAAAAGGCCAAAAAACAGATGCTGTCATAATAAGTCTCGACCCTGAAAATGAGAAGATGGCCCTCGGACTGAAACAGCTCGAACCTGACCCATGGTTAGAGATCATACCTTCGAAGTTCAAGCTCGGAGATGAGGTGAAGGGAAAAGTCCTTCGAATAACGGATTTCGGGATATTTATAGAACTCGAAGGCGCTGTTGAAGGGCTCATCTATTCCTCAGAGATCATCCACCCTTCAGATGAAGGCGCTGAGATAAAAGAAGGTGATGATATCAGGGCAAGGATCATCAAGATAGACCTCGAGGAAAGAAAGATAGGTTTAAGCATGAAAAACCTCAGGAAGGCCGATAAGTGAGAAAGGCCTGCCTTATCATAACCGGGCTGTTGTTTGTCCTGATGGTTCTGAGCCTGGTGATCGTTTTATTGCAGAAAAACGTACCGTTAAAAAGCAAAGTGGCGCTTATCCGGATCGAAGGCCCTATATTCGATTCGAAGAAACCGGTGGAAGAGATCAAGGAATACGTTAAGGATGCCTCAGTAAAGGCCATCATCCTGAGGGTGGACACCCCAGGCGGGGCAGTGGCGCCTTCACAGGAGATCTACGAAGAAGTAAAAAAGGCGGTCGAGAAAAAGAAGGTTGTTGTCTCCATGGGCTCTATCGCCGCATCAGGCGGATATTACATCTCATGTCCAAGTTCACGGATCATCGCCAACCCCGGGACCCTGACAGGGTCAATAGGCGTTATTATGGAAATTCCCAATCTGGAAGGTCTTATGAGTAAAATAGGAATAAAGACTGAAGTGATCAAAAGCGGCAGGCATAAAGATACGGGTTCCGCATTCCGGAAGATGGAGAAAGAGGAAAAGGAACTGCTGCAGGGCGTCATGGATAATGTACATGAGCAGTTCATAAAAGCTGTTTCCGAAGGCAGGAAGCTGAAGACGGAAGAACTAAGAAAAATTGCGGACGGCAGGATATTCACCGGCGAGCAGGCGGTCAAATATGGTCTTGTTGACGAACTCGGGACACTTGAAGACGCCGTCAGGACAGCGGCAAAAATGGTCGGGATAAAAGACGAACCCGAGGTAGTGACAAAAGAAGACAAATTCTCATTGTTCGATATGCTTAGGAATAAACTTCCTGACGAGATTACAAACGTTTTCCCTACTTTAAAGATAAAATATCTCTATACACCTTAAAGGAGGTTTATATGACAAAATCGGTTCTGATAGAAAAGGTCGCTGAAAAGATCGAGGGGCTCACCAGGAACCAGACGGAGATCGTAGTCGATACCGTATTTGACAGCATAAAAAAGGCGCTGATGAGGGGAGAAAAGATCGAGATAAGGGGGTTCGGAAATTTCCGCCTGAAGACGAGGAATCCGAGGAAGGCAAGGAATCCAAAGACTGGCGAGAGTGTTGATGTCCCTGGTAAAAAAGTCTTGTATTTCAAGGTGGGCAAGGCGCTTAAGGAAGCCCTGAATTCTGAACAGAAATAATCCGTGACATTTTTTCCGCCTCTAACATCTTGACATTAGGCAACAACTTATAATATTGTCTATGTAATTTATGAGAAACAAGGTACTTCTTGTTGAGGATTCCAAGGCTGTTCAGCAGATATACAGGAACAAGCTGACGATCGAGCAGTATCAGGTGCTGACCGCCGATAACGGCATGGAAGCGATTAAAATACTCTCGCAGGAAAAACCCGACATCATACTCCTCGACCTGATGATGCCTATCATGGATGGGTATAAAGTCCTTCAGGTCGTAAAGACAGATCCCAGGATTTCCAAAATTCCGGTCCTTGTCTTTTCCGCAAAAGGCCAGCCCGAGGAAGTGGAAAAGGCATTAAACCTCGGTGCAGCAGGATATATAGTCAAGGCGACCACTAAACCCAACGAGGTTATCGAAAAGATTAAGACCGTATTAAGCCAGAAACACGTTGAACAGGAATTCACTCACTTCAGCATCGAGATAAGGGAAGACGCATATGATGCGAGGAAATTGTCCGATGAATTCAATCTCAATAATTTCAGGTGTGCTTCATGTAATGCGCCGATGCTCCTCGACCTTATACCGGACTTCTCACATGACACCCCCTGGTTCACAGGGAAATTCTACTGCCCCAGATGCAATAAATAGAGTTTATCTATAAACCGGCATTTTGCTTTCTAAAAGCCGCCATCAAACAAAGGAATATGATATTATTAGTCAGGAGAGGAGGTTAATAATATGAAACAAATTAAGATTATTGTTGAGAAACATCCTGACGGTTATGTAGCTTATCCATTGGGAATTAAGGGTGTCGTTGTTGGACAGGGAGATACATATGAAGAGGCTCTTTCAGATATAAAGTCCGCAATCCGCTTTCATTTTGAAACCTTTGGAGAAGACGTACTCGAAATCGATCCGCCGATTCTTGAGGCATTCGTGGCTGAAGCAGGGGTTTAGACGTAATGTCGAAATTCCCAGTTGATGCTTCAAAACAGAAAGTCGTAAAGACATTTGAGATGTTGGGATTTAATCTGATTCGGGAAAGGGAACATATCTCTATGGAAAGATTAAATCCTGATGGTTCAAAAACTCCCCTGACTATGCCTAATCATCCTCGTATAAAGGCTTCCACTCTCCGAACTATTTGTACACAATCAGGAATTTCGAGAGATGATTTTCTTTCGACATACGACAAAACTTAATGGCGTCCTTCAGATAACAATAGCGGAAAGCAGGTCTCTCATCCAGCTATTTCATAAAATTGTCTCGGACTGCAGAGAATTTCAATAAGTAACTAAAAGTTAATTCAATAAGTGGGCGTGACATTGTCAAGGCATTTCTATATATAAATGGCTCTGGCAATTTTTGCTAAAAGCTTGAGTTTTTCTTTATCATTGCCTTTAATCAGATCGGATACGATCATTTTCAATTCTTTCGGTGATTGTTCCTGAGTACAATTAAATGGTTCAGAAATATCTATATCCAATGTTGAGGTAAGCTTTATAAAAGTATCGAGTGTAGGGTTTTCCTTTCCTCTTTCGATGCTGCTCAGATATTTTGGATTTATCCCCATCTTCTCGGCAAGATCTTCCTGAGACATTCCTCTGGACTTTCTCAGATGCTTGATGCGATTGCCTATCAACTGTTTTATTTCCATAATTGCCTCTCATATGGTATGAATTTCCAGTAAGAATTAAAACAAGCTGATACACAGAAATTGATTGACATATTAAGGCTGTGGGCTGTATAAATAAAGCTATCAGGTGGAAAAGGTTAATTACTTTCAGTCTATAGGAATCAATTATTAAATTAGTCTAATGCGAAGA
>JAKAKQ010000148.1 GCA_021813425.1 Nitrospirota bacterium | reverse complement strand
AGACCTATCAGGGTATAATCGGGGTCCTGCAGCTGATTAATGCAAAAGGCAAGGACAGCAAGATTAAACCCTTTTCGAAAAAAGACGAGCCTTATGTAAGGAATTTTGCCAACGATGCTGCCATCGCAATTGAACGCGCACAGTTGACGAGAGCGATTATTTTAAGGGTGATAAAGATGGCTGAACTGCGCGACCCCAAGGAGACAGGCGCCCATGTAAACCGTGTGGCATCCTATGCAGTCGAGATTTATGAGGCATGGGCCTCGAAGAGGGGGATCTCTAATGAAGAGATACAGAAGAATAAAGATATCCTGAGGATGGGGGCGATGCTTCACGATGTGGGCAAAGTAGCTATCTCTGATCTGATTTTAAAAAAACCGGCAAAGCTCGATCCCGAAGAATACGATATCATGAAACAGCATACATATCTGGGTGCAAGACTGTTTTCAGACCTCTATTCCGACTTTGATGAAGCAGCCTCGATAATTGCGCTGAATCATCACGAACGCTGGGATGGCAATGGATACCCCGGTTATATCAATCCCATGAGCGGGAAACCGATACCGGGCTATGAAACTGAAAAAGGGACGGCAAAGGGTAAAAAGGGAGAGGAGATCCCGCCTTTTGGCAGGGTGGTCGCCATTGCCGATGTTTACGATGCGTTGTGTTCCCGCAGGGTCTATAAAGATCCCTGGGATGAATCAAAGGTACTGGAGAACCTCAGGGAAGAATCCGGCAAACAGTTCGACTCTGAGATGGTAGAGGCCTTTTTCTCCTGTCTTGACATGATACACAACATTGCAAAAAGATATCCTGATTAGGAACAGAAAGAGTTGTTTTCGCTTATCAGTCTTTACACCTTATGGGTATAACCGGCTGCCATGAATCCCCTTGAACAAAAAATTATCGATAAGATCAGAAAAGAAGGTCCTGTAACCTTTGAAGAATTCATGTTATTGGCCCTTTATGATCCGGAGTTCGGTTATTACACTTCTCAAAAAAGCGTTATCGGAAGGGAAGGGGACTTTTATACAAGTTCTCATCTGCACCCTTTATTCGGGGTGATGATAGGAAAGCAGATCGAGGAGATGTGGGAGGTGATGGGGAGGCCGTCAGACTTCAGTATTGTAGAGATGGGCGCCGGTTCAGGTTATGTCTGCAGGGATATGCTTGATTATTTTAAAGGGACGGGTGACAAAGGACAAACAGCAAAAGAAGAAAGAGATATATTCAGACATCTTAAATATTCGATAGTCGAGCGCAATCCTTCTGTAAAGGAAAGACAGCAGGTCCTGCTTAAGGATCATTCTGAAAAAGTAAATTGGCGCTCTGATATAAAGGAGATCGAGACTGTCATCGGCTGTTTTTTCTCGAATGAATTGCTTGATGCATTCCCTGTGCATCTTGTGCAGATGGAAGAGGGATTGAAAGAAATATATGTTGCTTCTGATAAAGGAAATCTCAAGGAGGAAACAGGAGAATTAAGTGCAGTTTCCATAAAAGAATATTTCAGTCAGTTACCTGCAGAATTCGAAAAAGGCTATCGAACAGAAGTAAATCTGAGGATCGGAAACTGGCTTGATGACCTGAACGGAAAATTAACAGAGGGCTTTATTCTGACCATAGATTACGGATATCCTGCCCTGGATTATTACAGCGAGGAAAGAAACAGGGGCACCCTTATGTGCTATCACAGGCATCAGTTTAATGAAAACCCTTATCAAAATATAGGGGAGCAGGACATCACTTCGCATGTTAATTTTTCATCTGTTAAAAAATGGGGGGAAGAACTGGGCTTAAAGACAATCGGTTATTGCAATCAGGGGACATTCCTTCTGTCCCTCAGGATCGATGAGGAGATAAAGCGGCTTTCGGAAAGTTCAAAAGATTATTTATTCGAACTCTCAAGGATAAAAAAACTATTTATGCCCCAAGGCATGGGTGAATCGCACAAGGTGATGATCCAGTATAAAGGTGAAGGTCTGCCGGGGCTAAAAGGGTTCTCGATAAGAAACCAGCTTAAGTTTCTTTGAAGCTATGTTGAATCCTTTCTCTGTAAGTTCTTTTACGCCTTGTCTGTATCTCATCAAGCACTGCACTCTCTTCAGCAGACATACCCTTCCATATACCGAAAAATTTTACAGCTTCATTACGCCTATCTTTAACAGCCTTTTTCTTGCTCTCAATACCTGTTCTAAAGAGGTGAACGACATTGTAAAGCTCGGCAAATTTTTCCTCCGGTATCTTTTCAACTTCCTTAATTATTTTTTCCTTAACACTTGCCATATTTTCCACCTCCCTTTTGATTGATTATAGCATAACAGAACAGTGTCTTAACGCCGCCTCTTATAATAAGATAGGGATGGGGGATTTATGCTTTTGATTTTCTTATGCCTTCAATTATCTTCCTCTCCTCCTCCGTCACCCCATACAACCCATTAAGCTATCTCATCAATGTTCTCATCCGTTATAAATATCTCACATTCGATTGCTTTACGTTTGTCAGAATCTATCATTTCCAGATTAACGCCCCCAACCCCTCTTAACCTAAGAGGGGGGTAGCTTTTCTGCCATTCTTGCTAAAACTCCCTTGGTATGGTTAAGCACTTCATGATTCCAAAAACGAACTATTTCGATCCCAAGCGCTTGCAGATATTCTGTGCGGGAAGTATCATATTGCCGGTTTGCATCGCAGGCATGCTGTCCTCCATCCAATTCTACTGCAAGTTTCATTTGCGGACAATAAAAATCCAAAATATATGGTCCTGCGCTGTACTGGCGATAGAATTTCATGCCGTAAAATCGTCTGTTTTGTACATGCCGCCAAAGTGTCTTTTCAGCCTTCGTCTGATTGCGCCTTAATTCCTTTCTCCGTTGTTTCTGCAACGGATCATTCAATATGAATTTCATGCCGCTCTATTCTCCTTAACATGTCCCCCTCTTAGGTTAACGCCCCCAGGCTTCGCCTTTCCCCCTCTTAAGATAAGAGGGGGTAAAAGGGGAGTTATGATTACCGGAGGGGTGAGGGGGAGTTACTTTTTTAATCGTATTCAACTTCAATTATTTTCTTCTCCTCATCGGTGCCCCATAAAGCCCATAAACAATATCATCTATTTTATCACCCATTACCGCAATTTCTCGTTCGATCTCTTTACGCTAAGTCGACGGAAGAAGATGGATTTCCTTTCTTTATAAATCGAGATTGTTTGATCTTCGTATCATGAGGATGTGCAATAAATTTATCGCTACCAGCCTTCATAATACTGGTCTTCTTAATACTTTTAGTGCCCTTTTCCCCAAATGCTCATGTTGAAAAAAAGCCCCTTTTTTCTCAAAGACAAGAGGATATTTATAAGTAGTCAGATTAACGTTCACCTTATATTTTTCTTTTTTAATCAGTTCATATAGTGTTTCTTTTAAATCATTCTTCTGCAAGTCTATGCGATCCTTCCAATCCTTTTTTAGCCATAGAGAGTTTGAATGGACGTTCACCTCTAAAAAAGAACCTTCAAATAATTTTAGGTCCTTGGTTTCTTGGTCAGGGAATAACACGATATGTGAGGCTGGATCAACCAAAATCTTCTCCAGAAAATTCCTTGGTTCTTCTTCGAAGCCTATGCTCAAAAGGTTTACATGATGATTCTTGAATCTTTTTCCCTCTTTACGCAATAGGAACTTAAACCATCCCCGAAGCACTAAAGCATCGTCAGCATATTTACTAACGTCTTGATTTTTTTCTAAGAAAATAGACGGGCTTTTTATGGCATTCTTATTATAATCGAACGATAAGAAATGACTATAAAATTCCAAGTCAAAACCAAGGTGTGTTGTTATATTCCATATTAGTGAGGCACACCCAGTTATCGCGCCTATGGTCGCCGTTATCGGAGTTATATCCATTTTTCTATCCTTCTCCTATTATCTTCCTCTCCTCATCCGTCACCCCATACAATCCATAAAGAATCTCATCTATCTTTTCATCCGTAATCGTAATTTCGCGTTCTGCTGTTTTCAGACTTTTTAGGTCTTTTGCTTGACTAAATTCCAGTCCACATCATATACTTTACCATACCGATAAAGCAGTATAAAAAAGAACAGCAAAATAGAAAAATATATCTTAATCGGGGAAGAATGAAGTCAGATGTTTTAACCTCAGAATTACAAATACTTACTGGCGATTGTCGAGAACTTCTTCCTGCCCTGCCTGCTGAATCTGTCCAGTGCTGCGTTACTTCGCCGCCTTATTGGGGACTGCGCGATTACGACCATCCATCTCAGATCGGCGCGGAACCATCACCAGTTAAATATGTTGAAAATCTTGTAGAAATATTCTCTAAAGTCAAGCGTATATTACGAAAGAACGGTACCCTTTGGTTAAATATAGGCGATGGATATGCCCGCAATGGTGGAACCGGTAATTGTGGACCTAATGCAATAGTCGGCAATACAAAAAAACTTATTCAGAAACGCAATTGCAAAGTCCCGAATTGTTGGGGATTGAAAGACAGGGATTTAATGGGCTTGCCATGGAGAGTTGCATTTGCATTACAATCAGATGGTTGGATATTCAGATCAAGAATAACATGGGTCAAAAAAACCGCCATGCCAGAGAGTGTAAAAAACAGGCCGACAAATGCAACTGAGGATATTTTTCTGATGTCCAAATCACCAACGTACTATTATAATTCAGACGCTGTGCGGGAAACGTCTGGCGCTAATTTGAGAAATTTATGGGTGTTAGGTCCCGATACCAGCGGCAATGGGCATCCGGCAACGTTCCCGCGCGAATTAGTGCGGCGGTG